>PMEC01000027.1 GCA_003155705.1 Bacteroidales bacterium | reverse complement strand
TAGTGACGGATAGGCAAATGAACTTCTTCCAAAACCAATCAATGTCGCATCCTGGTTATCAATGACTGCTGCGGCAACATTTGGAGCATACTGGCGTAAGTATGAATAGGCAGATCCGACAATCTGCATTTCCGGGAATTTTTTCTGGAGTCTTGCAGTCCCCTTTATCATTCTCATTACTCCTGTAAGAGGGTGTTCATCAGGAACTTGAGTTCCCGGAATCGGAGAATTAAAGGGTCTGACAATATAGGGATTATAATATGGACTCCCCATGGTGATATTCAGAAGCCGGATGCCTCTCAATCGGAGTTCAGCGATCAGTATTTCAGGTTCCGTTAAGTCAATCGTCTTTCCATCTTCTCCTGTCCCGAATCCTCCTGTGTATGCATCATAAACGTTTAATCTGCAAGTCAGGATAATACCCGGCACTTCTGTTTTAATCCTGTCCAGTGTTTCGAGTAAGAATCTGAATCGCTTAAAAGGTTCTGGTCCGCCATAGATACTTCCTTTTCTTTCTTTTGAAGATAATAATTCATGTATCAGGTAGCCATGACAGGCTTTAATGTCAATTGCATCAAAACCTGCCAGCAATGCAAGCCTTGAAGCTGTAACATATTGATCCTGTATTCTTTTCAGATCATCATCGGTAAGGATATGTGGAGATCCTTTATCCAGCACCGGATTGAGTTGCGGGACAAGAGGTTCTGGTTTTCCTTCCGGTTTGCTGTAACGTCCTGAATGTGTAAGCTGTATTACAAGCAGAGGATTTTTGTTGTGCGCCATTGCATGCTTTCTTATATCGCTGCAAAGGAATTCGTAATTATCAATATTGTCCTGATGAAGCCATAGTTGTCTTGGATTTGATCGTCCTTCAGGCATAACAGCTACCGCCTCAGACCATATAATACCGCTTCCACCTTCAGCATAACGAAGATATCGTCGTCTTGTCAGATCAGTTGGTGATCCGTCTTTACTGCTGTCATATCCTTCCATTGGCTGAACAACCAACCTGTTTGAAATATTATTGGCTCCAATAGTTACCGGGGTAAGGAGAACACTGATATCTTCATTAAAAGGAAGATCAAAATCCAGTAGTTTCGCTTTTTCAATCAGTTCCTCTTTATTTTTAAATCTGAATCGTTCGTGCATCAAATTAAATTTAATCTGTCCCGCATTAGTTTAAGATTCCTTATATCGGACCTCGTTCTTTCTTCATATATCATTGCCCAATTTTCTCTCTCTGTCATTTTCAGATCTCCGGCATTTATCTTTTGAGACGTTATTTCTGCCAGCTTAAGAAGATTACTGTATTCTTTATCCTGCAGATCAGGAAAACTGTTCCTGAACCAGGATTCATTAACCGGCAGAAAAAAACTACNNCCCTTTACCAAAAGGTGCCGGGAAAGTTGTAATCCCTTCATCTTTTACCAGAATTCCGCCATCTTTAATGTGGGTACTTACAATCCAGGGAAGGACCCTGTCTGTTGCTGATAGAGGATCTTCAAGCATGGTAAGAAGATTCATTGTATCAAAGCAGATTCCAAGCCAATCGTTCGGATCAGCTCCGCACATTTCAAACAATCTGAGAAGTTCAAATGTTGTAAATTCGAAATGGGTCTCAATTGCAAGAATAATACCATTGTCGCGAAACATCTGAGCCTGCTTTTTTAATTCAATAGCTGCTTCTTTCAGAAAAACTTCATTATCAGGAGCATCTTGTTTCCATCTCATCAGCCCTCCGGAGCAGGATCTGATAATTCTTGTCCCGAGAGCACAAGCTTTTTCGACTATTTTCCGATTTGAGTCGAAAATATCTTTTTTTGTGAAGTTTGTAAGATCCATGGGAACGTGCTGCCCGCCTCCCCATTCAATATAAAGGTCCAGATCATTTGCCTGCTGTCTCACATCATGAAGGTATGATATGCTGAATTCCTCCATAACACTCTTTTCAAATCCAGAAAACGCAACCCCTTCGGCGCCATTTACTGATGCCCAGGTCAAAACTTCATCAGGCATCAAATTTTTCGGGAAAAGGCAATAATTATCCAGACCGACTTTGAATTTTTTCATCTCAGGAAAATATCATTTCATTATCTTTCCGGACATTTTTTCAATATAGTCCGGGTCAATAAATGGTTCATCTTCCATATGCTCCTGCATCAGNNGCCATGAATTCAACTTCATCATCAAGCAGATCAAGGAGCATGAACGAATTGTCTGTTTCAAGCTCCATCATGGATCTTATCGCTGCTCGATGATTTTCCCTGCTCATTTTATTTTCTGTTGAAAGAAACCCATGGACGCCCGACACCCATGCTGCCACGTTCCGGTTAGTCATTATCCAGCAACGCAATGCTTTAATACGAATAAGCTGGTCATGGATTATATCAGGAGAATCTTCGCAATCAGATTTTTCCAGTATCTCTATTGCTTCATCGATATATTTCCACACATTTTCATCNNTTATGCGGAGTAGTGCACATAAATTCCTCATAATAATTTCTCTCTTCCTGCGGAATGGCTTCAATATCCGGAACAAACGGTCTGACCCATAGCCGATACCATGTGAATCCGAGTGCAGAATACAACGAAGAAATATTGGGGAACCCAAGAATCGCCTTTTCAGTAAGCTTCCAGACATTTATCAGGGTATCTGCATGACCTGCTCCGGCCCATTTGGCAGCGATATTATAAATTTCTTTTTCGGGATCGCCGGAAGGGTTAAACATGAATGTCCTCACAACTTCATGATTAACGTTGTAGGGTACTTTTTCAGGAGGAAACGAACCTCCTGTCTGTGCCAGATTTGTGGCGCCCTGGGAATACATCTTATGAAGTTTTTCCCAGGTCAGGAACGGGTAGGGTATTCCTAACAGAGGCTCAAACATCTGGTGTGGCCCGTGAGCAAAATAAAAATTCACCTTACCCCCCCGTTGTTCAAGATCGTGTGCTTCTTCCATTTCCTGGGGCCAGAATTCAGTCTGGTGAACAGCGCCCCCATTAATGTCTTTATTATCAGCATACAAAGGATGAGCATATGGAATTGCCCAACCTTTTGTTACCAGTGAACAAGTCTCAATATCAAGACCATTACCCAATCCCTGCCAGACCACTTCATGTTCCCCGTAAAAAGATTCCATTCTTGTAAGTACCCGAAAATCAGGATTAATTTTTCTGCCTGCATTTTTTAATGTTGTCAGAAAACGGATCACATTTTCACCAGCCAGACGGGCAATTTCTTCATCGTTCTTCCATTCTCTGATGAGATAGGCTCCGCCATTTCTTCCCACGTAAAGCGATTTGGTATGTTCGAATCCCGATCCGCTGTCGTTGGACCAGACACACATATATCCAAGCTCCGGAACTGCCAGAATTATTTTAGTCAACATCTCAGCATAATGTTCAAGCACTTTCGGATGAGTGATAGTCATATTGAATCTCGGCTTGAAGCTCCTGAAGGGATGATCGACCCTCGCCCCTCTCAACATAGGGTATTTTTCGAAGAATTGCTCAGGAACTGATCTGGGTTCAAAGCTCAGCAACCCCGGAATTAAGCCATATTTTTTAGCGAGTTTAGCATTATCGACCAGGTAATTCATATTCGAACTCAGATAATAAAACGGGTATAGCCCCCTGTTAAGTTCGCTGTAAACAAACTGATCCAGAGCCGGACAATATGTGTAGAACATCGGATATACTTCACCTTTGGGTCCGGTTTCCAGACTCATCGGATAGGCCAGCCCATTTATTTCTAT
>PMEC01000170.1 GCA_003155705.1 Bacteroidales bacterium | reverse complement strand
CACGCATAACTGCTGTTTTTTCTTCAATAAGTTTTTCATGAAGCATATCCATTGCCATATTCAGGGCAGCTGTACCCGTACGTTTTCCGGCTCGGCACTGAAGCATATAAAGTTTGTTTTCCTGGATTGTGAATTCAATGTCGAGCATGTCATGAAATGATTTCTCGAGAATATTACGGATATCACATAGTTCTTTGTAAGTTCCGGGCATAGCTTCCTGCATGCTGTGGAGATGCTTATTCTGTTCGTTCTTTGTATCATCGTTCAATGGGCTTGGTGTTCTTATACCAGCCACAACATCTTCACCCTGAGCATTTACCAGCCATTCTCCATAGAAAAGGTTTTCACCGGTAGCAGGGTTACGTGTAAATGCAACACCTGTTGCCGAAGAATCACCCATGTTGCCAAATACCATAGCCTGTACGTTTACAGCTGTACCCCAATCATCTGGAATTCCTTCAATCCTTCTATAAGAGACTGCTTTTTTCCCGTTCCAGCTCTTGAAAACAGCTTTAATTGAACCTTCAAGTTGCTCTTTCGCATCATCGGGGAAAGGTTTGCCAAGAACCTCTTTTACTTTTTTCTTAAAATCTTCAGAAAGCAATTTAAGCTCTTCTGCATTTATTTCAGTATCTGATTTGTATCCTTTTTTCTTTTTGAATTCATCCAGCATCTCATCGAGTTGTTTACGGATGCCTTTTCCTTCACCAAGTTCGACACCTTCAGCCTTTTCCATCACAACGTCGGCATACATCATAATCAGACGGCGGTAAGAATCCCATACGAAACGTGGATTATTTGTCTTTTTCAGGAAGCCGGGAATTGTTTCAGAACAGAGACCTATATTCAGGACTGTATCCATCATTCCAGGCATTGATTTTCTTGCACCTGAACGGCATGAAACGAGAAGTGCATTCTGGGGATCACCATATTTCATTCCCATCGTCTGTTCCGTAAGTTTCATTGCTGCCCAGACCTCTGGCATTAAATCAACCGGAAGAACACAATCATTATTGTAATATTCAACACAGGCTTCTGTTGTTATAGTAAAACCGGCCGGAACAGGCAGACTCAGCAGACACATTTCTGCAAGATTTGCACCCTTACCACCGAGCAGGTTCTTCATATCTGCTTTGCCTTCAGCCTTCTTACTTCCAAAGGAATAAACTCTTTTAACTTGTGACATAATTGATGAATTTGAATGAGATTTGAATAATAATTTTTGCAAAATAAGTCGCAAAGTTAATACATAAATTTGAATAATTGAAATCCGGGAAAAATGAATTTATAAATCTGTAAGTAAATAAAAAAGAGGACTTTAAATGTCCTCGCATTTGATTTGATATCCTATATCTTTAATTCCTGACAGTATTTTCTTCATATCAAAAGATTTTCCTTTTATATTGACGATACCCGTTGTCAGATCTACTTCGACCTCTTCAACACCTTTAACAGACATGATGCTGTTTTCGACATTTTCTTTGCAATGATTACAGGTCATTCCTCCGACATGAATTGTTGTGACCTTGTCAGAATCAAAAACAGACCTGTTTGAAGCTGTTGCCGCTATATTGATTTTTCTGCTTATGAGATATTTCTGTAGATAGCCATTCATAATAAGAAGTGATAGAAGAATTGCAGATCCGGTTTTAAGCCACATTGGAAGCATCTCCTGGTGGTTATGACCCATATGTCCGAAGTGCTCTGATAGTTTGAACCATTGAGGGGGCAGGAAATAATCGATAAATAGACCGGAAATTAATGCCCCGGTAATTATTGTTCCCAGATAACTGAATAAAGATTTTTTCCCAAGGACTTTTCCAATCATGGTAATAGTTGCTGCATTTGTTGCCGGACCAGCCATAAGAAGTACAAGAGCGGCTCCAGGTGAAAAACCTTTCATCATAAGAACAGCTGCAAGAGAGACAGATGCAGTCGCACATATATAGACAGGTCCGGATATTACCAGAATTATAAGCATACCCACAAAGTTGCTGGGTAGCTTATTGACAAAAAAATTATCCGGAATGATAGCAGCAATCAAGGCAGCTATCAATAATCCAATTACAAGCCATTTTGAAATATCCTGAAGGAACTCAATAAATGAGTATCTGAACATCTCTTTAATTTTAGGGTAAAATCCCTTTGGCATTTCATCACCGTTTTCAATATTTTCAGCAATTATTTCTGAATTTGAGGGATCAACCTTTTTTGTGACCATACCACCGAATAATCCTGTGACAAATGCAACAATGGGTCTGATGATAGCAAACGGAAGGCCCAATAGCGAATAAGTCACGAATATTGAATCGACTCCGGTCTGTGGTGTCGAAATAAGAAATGATACTGTAGATGCCTTAGATGCGCCATGCTTGAATAATGATATCCCGGTTGGTATTACACCACAGGAACATAGAGGAAGGGGAACGCCAATCAATGCCGCGTTAAAAACTGATCTCAGATTATTCTGTCCAACATATTTCCTGACTATCTTTTTGGGAAAAAGAAGATGCAGCAGGCCTGCAAATATGAACCCAAGAAGAAGGTAGGGTGACATTTCAGTTAGGATATAGACTAACTCTGACCAAAAAATGTTTAGATAATTCACTTTGTATTAATTTAGATCAAATAAAAATTGTACAAATATAATACTTGTAATTGAAAAAAAAGTTCATTGGAGATTGCAAAAAAATCCGAAATAACTCATCCGCTATGCTCTTGGATGAAACATCATAAGTGTATCACGGAGGTAGCTTCTGTCGATATGTGTATATATCTCAGTCGTTAGAATTGACTCATGCCCAAGCATCTCCTGGACTGCTCTCAGATCTGCTCCTGCTTCAATCATGTGCGTTGCAAATGAGTGTCTGAAGGTATGTGGGCTGACATTCTTTTTTATTCCTGCCCTGGCAGCGAGATCTTTAATTATTGTAAATATCATTACCCTGGTAAGTCTGCTTCCACGCCTGTTTAAAAACAATACGTTAATGTCCTTAATTACGGGCAGCCTGTTTCTGTCAGTTTTATACAAATCTATCTCTTTCAAGGCTTTTCCACTGACTGGTACCAGCCTTTGTTTGCTTCCTTTTCCTGTAACAATTATATAACCATCTTCATAATGAATGTCAGTAAGTTTTAGTCCAACAAGCTCGGAAACCCTTAAACCACAGCCATATAATGTTTCTATAATAGCCTTGTTACGATGCCCGTCGGGTCTGCTCAGATCAATAACATCAACCATACGGTCGATTTCTTCGATTGACAAAACTTCCGGAAGTTTAAGTCCTATTTTTGGGGATTCTATAAGTGATGAAGGATTCTCTGTAATTTCACCCTCGATTAAAAGAAATTTGAAGTAGGCCCTGATTCCGGAAAGAGTGCGTGATTGAGTTCTGGCATTATTATTATTTTTATTGAACCAGATCAGAAATTCTTTAAGATCAGAATATTGCACTTGTGCAGGCAACGTCTCTTTCCCATTTTCAGTTAAAAAGAAGTCAAGCTTTGAGACATCATTGAGATAGGCTTCAATGCTATTCTGTGAAAGAGATTTTTCAAGCCTCAGATAGTTTTCGAAGTCTTTAATTGATTGTTTCCAGTTGAGACTCATGAAAAGAAGTATTTTTTAAATCTTCGAATTGAACAGTACTGAATCAAATCCGCAAATTATCTGCATTATTATTTATTTTTGTCTCTTGCAAATTTGCAAAGTTAAGAAAAGAGAGATTTATCCGGTTTTTTTAATAAACTTTGCATAGTATTTCTATAAGTTAAAATTATTGAGACTAAAAAGAAATAGTTATGAAAATTCAGATTATCAATGGGCCAAATCTCAATCTTCTTGGCAGAAGAGAGCCTGAGAAATATGGAAATATCTCATTTGAAGATTATTTAGGCTCTTTACATAAATTGTTCCCGGGGATCAGGATCGAATATTTCCAGTCTAATGTTGAAGGTGAGATCATAAATAAAATCCATGAGATAGGATTTGATTTTGACGGGATAATCCTCAATTCAGGTGGATACACACATACTTCAGTTTCAATTGCTGATGCTGTTTCTGCAGTCAGTGCCCCTGTCATTGAAGTACATATTACAAATATATCAGCCAGGGAAGGTTTCAGACATAACAGTATAGTTGGAAGGTATTGTACGGGAAGTATTATTGGATTAGGCTTGTTTGGATATAAGCTTGCCATAGAAGCTCTTATTGAATTATTAAAGAACTCAAAGCAAGGTAAATGAATAGAAAAAGAACCAAAATCGTTGCCACAATATCTGACAAAAATTGTGAAAC
>PMEC01000183.1:14552-14738 GCA_003155705.1 Bacteroidales bacterium | reverse complement strand
TTATGATAATTACTGGGATTTTTCCAGAACAGACCTTCATCATGATATCTTTGAGGTAGTTGTAGATGGAGATCAATCCGGAGGTCCACTTATTGAACAGTTCCACCCCAATCCTCAGTTAAATAACTCATGGGACGCCTATTTTAATTACCATGGCGTTCATGCACAGAATTATCATATTTTCAC
>PMEC01000183.1:0-14457 GCA_003155705.1 Bacteroidales bacterium | reverse complement strand
TCAGACAAACATACAATGTATGGAAATGCCTCACAGTTAAGGACGTTCAAGCTTATGCCACTTCTGCCGCAGTTTACCAGGAAGATCGATGCTCAATGGTCATTTAAGATACTTGACATGAACAGAAGACTTGTAGCATTCCAGGATATGTCGACTGGTAAAATCACAAGCTGGAAATGGGATTTCGGCGATGGGACAACAGGAACCGAGCAACATCCGATTCATACCTACGGGAAAGCAGGAAGATATATTGTGACACTTTATATCGAAGGTCCGGATGGAAAATCACGTAGGGCAAAAGTGTGGGATGTAGCAGTGAGATCTGATGTTTTGGATTCCGCAGTTAAATCAAATTAATATAGAATTATATGAAACTTAAGCCTATCATTCTTTTACTTCTTGCAGGACTCACTTTACCTGTGTCATCACAAAACACTCCATCCAAGGTGACTGATTCCAACACAGCTCTTCACCTCTTACAACCTGATTATCCTGTTCCTTATGGTCCTCCTAAAGCAGAAGATATTACTGCTGTATTGAATCGTATCTTCTCATACCTTGAAGCCTCCACTCCTGCTAAAATGATTGATCGTCAATCAAAAGCAGAAATTACAGATATGACGAAACTTAATTCGAACAGCATATTTGAACCAGGTGTATTCAGGCTGATAAGTTATGAATGGGGTGTCACCTATGGAGCAATGCTGCTTGCCGGAGAAGTAACAGGAGAACCGAAATTTACTGATTATACAATCAAGCGGATGAATCTGATAGCTTCTGTGGCTCAATATTTTAAAACTGCTTCAGGTGAAAGTCAGCCAGGTAATAATCCAGTGCGCCCAATACTTGATCCAAGGGCTCTCGATGATGCAGGTTCAATGTGTGCTGCAATGATAAAGACTTTTAACATGGGTAAAAGTCCTGCTTTGCGACCCTTTATTGACAATGATATCAACTTTATAACATCAAAACAATTTCGTCTCTCCGATGGTACTCTGGCCAGGAACAGGCCTATGGCAAATGCACTGTGGCTTGACGACCTTTATATGAGCGTACCTGCTCTTGCACAAATGGGTAAACTGACCGGCGAAAACAAATACTTTGACGATGCGGTAAAACAGGTACTTCAATTCTCTCAACGGATGTTCAACAAAAGCCAGGGACTTTATATGCACGGATGGATCCAGGATATGAAAGTCCATCCTGAATTTTACTGGGCTCGCTGCAATGGTTGGGCGCTCCTTACAATGACTGAACTTCTGGATATCCTTCCCGAAAACTATCCATCACGAAATATGATTCTGGATCAGTTGCGGGCACATATCAGAGGACTTGCTATTTATCAGTCAGGTATAGGTTTCTGGCACCAGCTTATAAACAGGAATGATTCTTACTATGAGACTTCTGCCACAGCAATATTCACCTATTGTATTGCCCATGCCATTAACAAGGGTTGGATCGATGCAACAGCACATGGTCCGATGGCAGTTCTTGGTTGGAATGCAGTACAAACCAAAGTCAACAGTAAAGGTGAGGTTGAAGGAACATGTGTGGGTACAGGAATGAGTTTCGATCCGGCATTTTACTATAACAGGCCTGTAAATGTAGCTGCAGCTCATGGCTACGGACCCGTGATAATGGCTGGNNGCAGTAATGTTTTATCCATTGGGAGTTGATTGGAGAAATTTCAGATAATGTTTTACCCTCTTCTTCCTTCGTGATATCCTTTGTGCCCTTTGTGGTTAAACGTATTTTTACCACAAAGGACTCAAAGGGTGGCACAAAGGACTCAAACGATTACAAAATGAATATATTCAAAATCTTCCTTCTTTTATTTTCCTTTATCCTGTTTTCGACAGGTCTATCAGGACAACAGAAGACCTCATTTAAATTTTCTTTTAACCCCGCTAAAGAGGTACCTGGATATACTCAGGTTAATCCCGGAACAAAATATTCTCCCGAAAAAGGTTATGGTTTTGATTTCGGAACTGAACCAAAAGCTATTGATCGTGGTGGCAATGAAGCCCTGACAGGTGGTTTTGTTACAAATGATAAGCCCTTCTTTTTTTCCGTTAAACTGCCGGAAGGAAATTATGATATCAAAATTATTGCAGGTGATCGTAAGGAAGAGTCAACCTCTACTATAATGGTTGAATCAAGACGTCTTCTTTTTGAAAAGATAAAGACTGCTCCCGGAAAATTTCAGACACTAACAGCGACTTTAAATATAAGGTATCCGGCTATTGCAGGAACAGATGAAGAGGTAAAAAGGAAACCGCGTGAAACGAACAAGCTGGACTGGGATGATAAGCTGACATTTGAATTCTCAGATATACGCCCCTGCATTTGCGCGATAGAAATAACCAAAACAGACAATGCCGTAACTCTCTTTCTTGCAGGCAATTCTACGGTTGTTGATCAGGATGATGATCCCTGGACGTCATGGGGACAGATAATACCCAGATTCCTTCAGCCGGGAATAGCTGTTTCAAACCAGGCTGAATCAGGACTCGCGCTGGGTAGTTTTCTTTCAAGCAACCGTCTGAAGAAAGTTATGAATATGATGAAACCCGGTGATTATCTTTTTATTGAATTCGGACATAACGACCAGAAAGAGACTGGTCCGGATGACGGGGCATATAAATCATATTCGGAAAGGATGAGATTGTTTGTAAATGAATTCAGAAAGAAAGGTGGAATTCCGGTTATAGTTACTCCGGCAAATCGCCGTTCATTTGGTGATGACGGAAAGATTACCAACTCTCTCGGAGATTATCCTGAGGCAGCACGAAAAGTGGCAAAGGAGCTGAGTGTTCCGCTGATTGACCTCAATGCCATGACAAAAATCCTATATGAATCGTTCGGAACTGAAGATTCAAAAAAACTTTTTGTGATTTATCCTGCCAACACTTTTCCCGGACAGGATAAAGAGCTGAATGATAATACCCATTTTAATCCTTTTGGAGCATATGAACTGACTAAGTGTATTATCGAAGGTATTCGGGCTGATAATCTCGGAATTATAAAGTACCTTAAAAAAGATATTCCGGTTTTTGATCCGGCAAAACCGGATCCGTTCGAGAAATTCAGTTTTCCTTTAAGTCCCTCTTCACCAGTGAAAATATCAAATTAACCCTCCGTGGTCCTCTGTGAACACTCTGTGTCTCTCTGTGTAAAAATTTTTCAAGAACTTACACTGAGTTCCACAGAGAAATCACAGAGCTACACAGAGATAAAAACAAAAAGATGATAAAGAAACTTGCCCTTCTCCTTTTATTATTACCGCAGTTTGTATCTGCGCAACAAACAAGCTCACTCCCGGCATGGCCTCCGATAAACCAGGAAACCAGACCATGGACACGATGGTGGTGGCCAGGCAGTATCGTGAATCAGAAAGATATGACTACCGCTCTTCAGAAATATGCAAACGCAGGACTTGGAGGAATGGAACTTACTGTACTATACGGTGTTAAAGGTCAGGAAGACAAATTCATTAATTATCTTTCACCTGAATGGATGAAAATGTTTGTCTATACACTTAATGAAGCTAAGAGACTTAATATCGGCATGGATCTTGCCAACTCTTCCAGCTGGCCGTTCGGTGGTCCATGGGTGACAAATGATAATGAAAGTAAATATGTCGCATTTAAATCCTGGCCACTTAAAGCCGGGGAAAGTCTTAAAGAGCCGGTCAAATATATTCAGGAACCTTTGATAAGATTCAACGGTACGGCAAGACCTGATATTTCGACTCTGGTTGATCCCGTTTACAAGAACAAAGATCTTCAGACACTGGCAATTGATCAGATCAGGTATAAGAAACCAATACCACTGCAGGTCCTGATGGCTTATTCCGATGCCGGTCAGACACTTGACCTGACCAATAAGGTTGACAGTTCCGGTAACCTGAACTGGACTGCCCCAACCGGAATATGGACGCTTTACGCCATATTCCAGGGCTGGCATGGAAAGATGGTAGAACGTGCGGGTCCGGGCGGTGAAGGTTATGTAATTGATCATTTTTCAGGAAAAGCAATAAATGATTATCTGAACCATTTTGATGATGCCTTCAAAGGGTATGACGTAAGCTACCTGCGCGGCTATTTCAATGATTCATATGAGGTTGACGATGCCAGAGGACAATCCTGCTGGACACCTGATTTTTTTGATGAATTCAAAACCCGCAGAGGCTATGATCTTCGCCTGAACCTTCCGGCCTTATTTCAGAAAGACAATCCTGAAAAGAATTTACGTGTCCTCTGTGACTACCGTCAGACAATATCGGATCTAATACTTGACAAATTTACAACCGGATGGACCGATTGGGCACATAAACAGGGGAAGATTACCCGGGACCAGGCACACGGATCTCCGGGAAATATACTCGATCTTTATGCTGCTACTGATATCCCCGAAACAGAAGGGACAGATATACTCAGAATGAAATTCGGTACTTCGGCAGCCAATGTTTCAGGAAAGAAATTTGCTTCCTCAGAATCAGCAACCTGGCTAGGTGAACATTTCTCGGTGACACTTGGAGAAGTAAAAAAGGCTGTGAATCAATACTTTATCGCTGGAGTAAATCATATTTTCTACCATGGAACATGCTATTCTCCTGAGAATGAGCCATGGCCTGGATTCCTTTTTTACGCTGCCGTGGAGTTCACACCTGCCAACAGCTTCTGGAATGATTTTTCAGCCCTTAACAATTATGTTGCCCGTGTTCAGTCATTTCTGCAATCATCAAAACCCGATAACGATATACTTTTTTATTTCCCCATATTCGACCGTTATTCTGACAACGGCAATGTAATGCTCGAACATTTTGATGCTATCAGCCCGAGATTTAATGGAACACCTTTTAAAACGGGAGCTCAGACGATGCTTGACAAAGGCTATGCCTTCGATTTCATTTCAGATAAACAGATCAAGAATATAATGGTTAATGATGGACTCCTGAAAACAGAAGGAAATACAACATACAAAACATTGATACTCCCCGGATCAAAATACATACCTCTCGAGACCTTTAACAATATTATTAACCTTGCAGATAAAGGAGCAACAATAATAATATTGGGAAATCTGCCCGGGGACGTTTCAGGATGGGCAAATCTTGAATCGAACCGGGAGCTGTTCCAGCACCTGATTGATCAGCTGAAATTTTCTCCGACCACCGATAAAGATGTAAAACGAGCATCAGTAGGGAATGGAAGGATCCTGTTTGGCAATGATCTTGAAAAGATTCTCAGGTTCGCAACCATTCGTCGTGAGTCGCTCGTGGACAACGGTCTTAAGTTTACGAGAAGAATAAACAAAAATGAAAGTTATTATTTTATTCTTAACCCTGCAAACAAGCCCTTTGAAGGTTGGATACCTCTGCAAGTCAAAGCTAAGTCTGTGGGAATTTATAATCCTATTACATTGAAAAAAGGATTAGCTAAATTCCAGCCCACTTCTTCAGGAAATATTGAAGTTTTTGCAAAATTATTGCCTGAAGAATCTTTGGTAGTCAGGACATTCGATGCAAATCAGGAAGGTGACAAATTTTTTTTCTACGATACTATTTCAACTGCGAAGGAGCTAAGAGGAGACTGGAAAGTTGAATTCCTTGAAGGCGGGCCGGAATTGCCACCAGCTAAAGAGGTGACTACCCTTGGTTCATGGACTGACTTTGGCGGTGAGGCAGTAAAGAATTTTTCGGGAACAGCAAAATACACGATTAATTTCTCTAAACCGGAGGGAAATGCCGATGGTTGGCTGTTAAACCTGGGAAAAGTATGTGAGAGTGCCCGCATTATCCTGAATAACAATGAGTTAATAACATTATTAGGTCCTGATTATCAATTAGTTATAGAGAAGCAGTTGCTTAAATCTCAAAATACTCTTGAAATAAAAGTTTCGAATCTAGCAGCAAACAGAATAGCTTATCTTGACAGGAATAATGTTCTATGGAAGAAATTCTATAACACCAATTTCCCGGCAAGGATGAGACAAAACAGCAAGAACGGTTTGTTCGATGCATCGGCCTGGCTGCCAAGGGAATCGGGGCTTATCGGGCCGGTGACATTAACACCCTTGAAAAAGGTNNTTGTTCTTACTTCATTTATTTCAATCATCCAAAGCCTGATAAACCAACGCTCTGAACTTGTCCTGGACTGCAGGATGACTTAACGGATTTTGCTGTATGAACATAAGGCACACCAAACGTTCTTTTGGGTCGGCCCAATAAATTGTTCCAAAATATCCTCCCCAGGAAAATGATCCTTCAGAAATACCAAGTTTAGCTTGTCCATCAGCTGTTGTTATCTCAAACCCAAGGCCAAATTTATCCCTGCCTAAAAATAAATCGCCAATTTGGTTGGAGGTAATTAGTTCGACAGTTCTCCTTGAAAGCAGTCTTTTACCGTTGTATTCCCCTTTATTCAATAACATCTGTAAAAAAATCCCATAATCTTTGACCGTGGAACTTAATCCGGCACCACCTGAATAGTAAGTGCCCTTAACCAGAGGATAATTTATACTATCCTCAGCCAATTCTATAATATGATGGTTTTTATCCTCAGTATTTACTTTGACCAGTCTGTTGAATTTTGACGAAGGCAGGTAAAAATAGGTATCGGTCATACCGAGTGGTTCAAAGATATGTTTATGAAAATAATGATCAAGACTCTCCTTGGATAATACTTCAACAAGATAGCCAAGGACATCCACATTCAACCCATAAGTGAACCGTTCGCCAGGTTGGTGCGCAAGAGGTAATTTTCCAAGAGCTTTGATTTTGTCGCCTAGTACCATCTTGTCAGATCCAAATTTACCTGAGATATCAGCCTTAAAATAAATAGACCGCATATTCTTTGAGCCAATACCAGCATAGTCGATTCCCGAAGTATGGGTTAGCAAGTCCCTGATTGTTATTTCACGTTTAGCGGGAATAGTTGAATAGGAAACATCCTTTTCATTAAATTTATCAATGACAGTGGGGTGTGCAAACTCTGGAATATATTTTGAGATTGGATCATCCAGAAGAAATTTGCCTTCCTCAAAAAGCATCATAACTGCGACACTGGTTATTGCTTTTGTCTGGGAAGCGATACGGAAAATATCATCCGTGTGCATAGGGGATTTTGTCTCCAGATCACTGACACCGAATGATTTATTATAGATAATTTTCCCGTCACGGGCAATAAAGCCAACTGCCCCGGCTATCCACCCGCTGTCAATGTTCTGTTGAAGCATTTTGTCAATGCGGCCCAGACGTTCTGCAGATACCTTTACCGAAGAAGGAGAGACAATCTGCAGGTCTGAACTTTGTGTGCAGGAATAAGAAATGATTAAAATAAGCGCGACAACCTGCAAATAAATAGTTTTCCTCATATTTACATCATTTTGTTAGAATTATTGAACTAGGCTCCGTGATTCTCTGTGGCTCTCAGTGTCACTCTGTGTAAGTTCTTTTCAATCACATGTAACACAGTGGAGAGAATTGTTCACGCAAAGATACACTGAGATGTATTATTTCATTTTATATATTTCACTTCCCGCTAATAAAAAGCATCCCAATCCGAAGTCTTCGAAATTAGGAACATTATCATATCCTGCAGGCTGGCTGTCTTTTGGTTGTTTCCCTGTTCCCTGGACGTACCCCAGAAATCCGTTTGGATGCAGCGATTCAGTTACAAGTCCATTCCAGGCTTTCGTCACAATGGGTAAGTATTCCTTTTTATTGAGAATACCATTATTTATTCCCCAGGCTATACCATAAACAAAAAGAGCTGTACCAGAGACTTCCTTACCTCCGAAATCAGTGGAATCAAGCAGACTTACATTCCAGAATCCGTCTTTTCTCTGGCATTTAACGAGAGCGTCCACCATCTGATTGTACGTACTGATTAGTTCTTTTTTATACGTACTCTTCTCTGGCAGGAAATCCATAGTTCTCACAAGTGCAGCCAGCACCCACCCATTGCCACGAGACCAATAACAGTCTTTACCATTAGGCTCTTTATATGGAGGAACGAAATCCTTATCGCGCCACCACAGATGATCGACCGGACTATAAAGACCATTGGTTCCATGCTTTAGTTTTGTGAACATGAACATATCATACATTCTTTTGAAGTACCTGTCATCCTTATAAATAGCTCCAAGACGTGCATATACAGGCATCGACATCTGGATTGCATCAACCCAGTTCCAATCATCTGTTTTATCAGTAGTGAGCATATTATCAATACTGGTTTTAATATCCCTGATACGCTCTTTCTTTGAGCTGTCAATCAGATAGAGGTCGATATAAGTCTGGCCGCAACACTGATCATCAGCATTACGTGTTTTTATACCGCTTCGTAATCCCCATTTATGAGACTCACCCCACCTGATCGCATAATTTAGATAAGCAGTGTCGGGCTTGATTTTATACAGTGCCATCAATCCTTCATAATAAACTGCTCTTGTCCATATATTGCTCGGACGAACCCGGTCTGTCATTATCTCTTTACCGGCATCCGGCCATTTTGCCATGAAGTATTTATTGGCAAGAACCATTGCTTCCATGGTTTTTGCCTTTGAGATACTCTGAGCAGCAGTATTGTTGAAGAAACAACTAATTATCACCAGGATAGAGCTCAAAACAAACAATCTCGATTTTCTTCTCATTTCTTTTCTATTTATTTTTTCTGAGATTTTTTCCCTCCAAATTCATTTTATGTTTTTTACCTCACCCTAAATCCCTCTCCCAGGGGAGAGGGACTTAATATACTGATTATGTTTTGTTTACGCCCCTTCTCTCTTGGGAGAAGGGGTTGGAGGATGAGGTAGAGATTTAAGAGTCGTAGGATGATATTAATTCAAGATGATGGTTTATTACTTCTTCTTCGCATAGCTCAACAGCAGATCCGTCAGATTCTCGGCTGCCTTACGGTTATCAAAACTTGCCGGAAGGCGGTCGTGATCCATATATTCATTATAGATCCATGGATCTCCTATCGCAAAGACGTATCCTTTTCCATATTTGCATTCAGCTATCAGTACATTACCATTCTCAACAAGAATAGGTTTTGCTTCACCTTTAAGACTTATTGATGAAATCTCCTTCAGGTAGATTTTTGAAACTCCTTTAAACAAAGGATGATCAGGAAGATTCTTTGATGCCCCCATTTCAAAATTTGTCCCGGTAACCGGGTGAAGAGTTACATGATTAAAATACATTCCAAATTGCGTTGCCAGCTGGTTGAAATGGGTGAATTCACAGTTCGGAGCGTCATTCCCCAGAAGCGCCAGCACACCTCCGTTCTTAACCCATTGTTCGATTATCTTTGCTTCCTCCGGCATGACATAATTAGGTGATTTGCTTTCAGTTGTGGTATCGGGATCGACAATTATATAAATATTCACTTTGCTTAGTACATTAGCATCGGGTTTTTCAAGGGTTGATAGTTTTGCACCTCTGCTTGTGAATATCTTACCCCAGCGTGAGTATCCGCTGAAAGCTGTATCTGTCCAGAGATAGTGAAAAGGCATTCCTGTTTTGGCATTAATCTCACGGTTGTACCAGTTATCAAGTCCGACCACAGGTTGAGCCTGGCAGGTTCTGGCAACAAAGCCACTGCTTATAATTACCAGTAATATTAAAAACGATTTAAAAGTTCTTCTTGTTTTCATAATTATTTAAGGTTTAGCATATCAAAAATATAAAAGAATACCGATGATTCTACTATATTCTTAAACATATTCAACCGATAAACTTATTAATTATCTTTGTTATTGTGGGTTGACCCCTTTGTCCCTGCATGTGGGGCCTTCTCCCCTAAAGGAGCGATAATTCAAGGTTATTTAACAGGTTATCAATAAAATATTTATATTTTTTACTTGGAAGAAAGAAATAAACTACTGATATACAGAATTTTAAAAATATTCTTATGAAGACTCAAATAAAAAGAGCAGCAATAACAATACTCGCTTCATTCTTCTGCTTGCATGTCTATTGTCAGAAGGAGAGCCTCATAATCAAGCCTGGTGCGACATGGCCGGATACTGAAGGTAATCATATAAATGTTCATGGAGGAGGAATAATATTTTATCACAATACTTATTACTGGTTTGGTGAGTACAGGCTGCCAAGAAATGATATGGACAGAAGTCATTATGGTGTTGGCTGCTATTCATCAAAAGATCTTGTGAAATGGAAAAATGAGGGGTTTGCTTTGCAAGTTACAGATGATACTACCAGTTTGCTTGTAAGGGGTTGTGTAATTGAACGCCCCAAGGTTATCTATAACAAGAAAACCGGGAAGTTTGTAATGTGGTTTCATCATGAGCTGAAAGGACAGGGATACAGGGCTGCGCTCACTGGCGTTGCCGTAAGTAACACCATTACAGGTCCTTATAAATATATCAGGAGTCTCCGACCCAATGCCGGCATTTGGCCCGTTAACTTCACTGAAGAACAAAAAAATGCGACAGTTAAAGCAAGTGATTTAAAAAGCGGTTCTGACGAATGGAAAAAAGCTGTTAAGGATGGATTATTCCTTCGTCGCGATTTCGCTGGCGGACAAATGGCGAGAGACATGAATCTTTTTGTTGATTCTGATGGGAAAGCTTATCATATTTTTTCTTCCGAAGAAAACCAGACTTTGCATATTGCTGAGCTTACTGATGATTATCTCAATTTTACAGGCCGATATTTCAGAGTTTTGCCAGGAGATTCAAATGAAGCACCGGCCATTTTCAAAAAGAACGGGAAATATTTCTTGTTCACATCAGGAACTACCGGATGGAAACCTAATCCGGGTAGGGTTGCTGTTTCTGATGGACTGTTCAAAGATTGGACACCGCTCGGAAATCCTTCCAGGGGCACTGAAAATGAAAACAAGACAACATTCGGTTCTCAGAGTACTTATGTATTGCCGGTGGAAGGGAAAAAAGACTTATTGATCTTCATGGCAGACAGGTGGATACCAGAGAATCTTGCGGATAGCCGCTACATATGGCTTCCGGTTGAATGGGAAAATGGTACTCCAATTATCAAATGGTATCCGGAGTGGGATATCACCAGACTAAAATAAAATTATTACCTTTCCAATTCCGGATAAACAATAAACTGAAACCAATATTAAAATTATTCAATTATGAAAAGAATGACTTATTTAATTATGGCTCTGTACCTTTTGGTTTTCACTGGAACGACATCTAACGGACAACAGGGAAACGTGAAACAAATTGACCTCAACAACAAGCTCACAAACAAGGAAATAAAAGACGGATGGAAGCTTCTCTGGGATGGTAAAACATCTGCCGGCTGGAGAAGTTACAATGGCCCTTCTTTTCCTGCAAGTGGTTGGGAGATAAAGGATGGCGTCCTGACTGTCCTTCCTCCAACGGGACAAACCAAATCGGGTGGTGATATAATTACCATTGATACATACAAAAATTTTGAGTTGTCAGTCGATTTCCTTTACACACCTGGAGCAAACAGCGGAATCAAGTATTTTGTTGATGGAAAAACAAATGTCAGCTGCGAATATCAGATCCTCGATGACAAACTGCATCCTGATGCCAAACTTGGAAAAAACGGTGATCGTACATTAGCAGGCCTTTATGACCTGATACCACCAAAGAGTAAGAAAGATAATGGTCCAAACCAATGGAACACGGCTACCATAATTGTTAAAGGCAATCATGTTGAACATTGGCTTAATGGTCAGATGACTGTATCATATGAAAGAGGAGATGCAGCATGGAAAGCACTTGTTGAAACAAGTAAATTTAAAGGTTCACCTAACTTTGGGGAGGCAACTGAGGGTCATATACTTCTTCAGGACCATCAGTTTAAGGTGTCATTCAGGAATATTAAGATAAGGGAGATCAAGTAGGCGGTAGGCAGAAGGCAGAAGGAAGTTGACAATAGTTAAGCAGTTATAATTGCAAATAATATCAGCTTAATAATCAATTCGATGTACAGGTTTTCTATTCTTTTTCTAATTCTGAATTTAATTCTGACAATGAATCTCCCCGGTCAGGTAAGAATCATAAAAGCTGAATTCGTCTTTGAAAATGCTCCTTTCCCTTCATGCCATGCATCAACAATAACAGAAACACCTGAAGGATTGGTTGTTGCCTTTTTCGGTGGAACTGCTGAGAAAAACCCTGATGTTGGTATATGGATATGCCGAAATGATGTTAAAGGCTGGACTGTCCCCCAAGAGGTAGCAACCGGAACGCAACCCGAAGGGAAGAGGTTCCCTTGCTGGAACCCCGTTCTATACCGATATGATGATGGCCCCCTTGTTCTTTTTTATAAAATTGGACCAAGTCCCTCAGAATGGTGGGGGATGCTCATCAGATCATTTGACAATGGTAAAACCTGGAGTAAACCGGAAAGACTTCCCGAAGGATTTATGGGTCCTGTGAAAAATAAACCGGTTATGATAAAAGACGGAGTTCTCCTCTGCCCTTCCAGCACAGAAAATAATGGTTGGAATATTCAAATGGAGAGAACCGCCGATACAGCCAGAACCTGGACAAAAACAATGGTAAAATCCGGTGAAAAGAAACTCAGCGCCATTCAACCCTCTGTACTTTTTCATCAGAAAAATGTATTACAGATATTATGCCGTACCAAGGAGGGCTGCATAGCCGAATCATGGTCCAATGATAATGGCAAAACATGGTCCCCGTTGGAAGCAACTTCACTTCCAAATCCAAACTCAGGAATAGATGCTGTTGCACTAAAAAACGGAATATACCTGCTTGTTTATAACCCTACAACGTCTTATGCTGATGGCAGAAGCGGACCAAGAACACCTCTTTGTGTGGCCATTTCACCTGATGGAAAAAAGTGGGACAAATTAATTACTCTTGAAACAGAACCTGGTGAGTTCTCATACCCGGCCGTAATTCAGACATCGGATGGGCTGGTCCATATAACTTATACCTGGAAAAGGAAAATTATAAAGCACGTGGTAATTGAGGTTTGAGGATTTGAAGAGTTATCGTGTACAGGTTCTTGGTTCTGGTTCCTTGGTTCTTTGGGTATACAGTTAATTAAATTGATACATATTTAAGAATCAGGATTTTGGGGTTGTCGAAAAAGTAGTAAAAATAAGAAATCTTTACTTTGTGTCCTTTGTGTTATCCTTTGTTAACCTTTGTGGTTCAGGGATTTATGTTTAACCACAAAGGGCACTAAGGATGTCTCAAAGGCGCACAAAGGACTTTTTCAACAGCCCCTGTCACGCCCGAGTGACAGAGGGGTTGCCAGTTCCCAGTTATCTGGATAAATTTTATTTTGTTCAGATGCAAATTATCTGTAAATTTATAAAACTTCATAATAACCTATAATTCATATCCTTCTATCCCATGAAATCGCGCAGAATCAATCAGCTAATTCTTATTCTTGCATTTATGCCCGGAATATTTGCAGTCAACTCATGCAAAAAAAAAGTAAATCAAATTGATGAAATCAAAGTACCTGATTTCAAGACACTTTCAGAACAGTTTAAAGAACCTGCCAAAGAATATACTACCTCTCCATTCTTTGTCTGGAATGCTGACATAACAAAGGATGAAATAGATAATTTCCTTAACGATTTCAAAAAAGCCGGGAGCAGCCAGGTATTTATTCATCCAAGACCCGGTCTAATCACCGAGTATCTTTCCGATAAATGGTTCGACCTCTATAAACATGCNNGCTGAAATGCCGGAATCGTATAACCAGGGACAAGGGCTTAAGATGACCAGATTTGAAACTCTGCCGGACACAGCTGACAGATATTTTCTATGTCTTAAAGAAGTCGATGGAAAATATAAAGATATTGGTGGTTCACTTTCTGGTGAAAAAGGAAAACCTGGGAAATACCTCCTTTTCTCAAAAACATATAACCAAAAATCAGACTGGTACGGTGGATTTTCTTATGTCGACTTGCTTTATCCTGGTGTAACTCAGAAGTTTATTGATGTGACAATGACCGGATATGAGAAAAACCTGGGCAGTGAATTCGGTAAAACAATTCCTGGTATTTTTACCGATGAGCCACAGATCAATTCACCTGGAGGCATCCGCTTTACTCCTGATCTGTTTAAGGTTTTTCAGGAGAAATGGGGATATGACCTTAAAACAAATCTTCCTTCACTTTTTGAAGAGGTCGACGACTGGAAAAAGGTAAGACACAATTACACCCAGACCTTACTTGATCTTTTCATTGACAGGTGGTCAAAACCATGGTATGCGTATTGTGAGGGAAAAGGGCTAAAAAGAACTGGCCATTACTGGGAGCATGAATGGCCAAATATGCGTCCGGGTGGTGATAATATGGCAATGTATATCTGGCATGAAATACCGGCTATTGATATGTTATTCAACCAGTTCAACGATTCCATTACCGGTGCGCAGTTCGGGAATGTCAGATCAGTTAAAGAACTTGCAAGCGCTGCTAACCAGGCAGGAAGAAGCAGAAA
>PMEC01000166.1 GCA_003155705.1 Bacteroidales bacterium | reverse complement strand
AAGGTGGTTCCTGTTCTTCATATTCCCGATTTAATAAAGTCTGCCATGATTTCAACCGTTAGGCCAAAAGAACTTATTCATAAGCAGAAAACTCATGAAAGCAAAATTCTTGTTGTGGACGATTCTATCACATCAAGGACTCTTATAAAAAATATACTTGAAACCGCCGGCTATCTGGTAACCACAGCTATTGATGGAACTGATGCCTTTACTCAGGCACGAAGTAAAGATTTTGATCTCATAGTATCTGATGTTGATATGCCAAGAATGAATGGTTTCGAACTTATCTCAAAGATCAGACACGATAAGAAAATAAGTGAGTTACCTGTAGTTCTTGTCACAGCTCTTGGATCGCGTGAGGACCGTGAACGCGGCATCGAAGTTGGTGCCGATGCATACATTGTCAAAAGCAGCTTCGATCAGGCAAATCTATTAGAAATTATAAAGAAGTTGATATGAAAACGGCTCTACGGCATAACGGTATAACGGTACAACGACACAGCGGAGGCTTTTCGCCCTTGTGCCTCTGTGCCCAAATAACCAGTAACCAGTAAAATGTTATGATAAAAGTCCTTATTGTTGAAGATTCGAAGGCAATTCAGGAATTTCTTGACAATATTCTTTCTTCTGATCCTGATGTTCTGGTTGCAGGTGTTGCCAGTTCAGGATATGAAGCTATTGAACTTCTTAAAATAAAAAAACCGGATATAATTACTATTGACATAAATCTGTCCGGTATGGATGGATATGAAACAACCCGGAGGATCATGGAGTCTTTCCCTACTCCTATTGTAATAATTAGCGGAATTGAAAATCCAAAAGAAGTAACAGATACAAACAGGTATATGGAAGCCGGTGCTGTCGCTGTAGTTTTTCGTCCGTCTCCTTTCGAACTACATCAATTACCCTCTTTTCGTAAAGAGTTAATTCAGACAGTAAAACTGATGGCAGAGATCAAAGTAATAAAGCATTTCCATCGAAGAAAAAAAGAACAGATAAAACCTGTCAGCCGGGTACAACAATTTGAAAATGATGCAAAACGGATTCAGGTCATTGCTATCGGAGCTTCCACGGGTGGCCCTCTTGCCTTGCAGGTAATCCTTTCCCGGTTGCCTGAGGAATTATCTGTTCCTGTTCTTATTGTTCAACATATTGCCCCCGGTTTTGTAAAAGTGTTTCAGAAAATGTTATCGTCAACATCAGGTATTAAACTTAAAATTGCTGAGGAGGGGGAAATAATTTCAGGAGGCATTGGTTATATAGCTCCCGATAATTTTCACATGGGAGTAACACGTGGACGAAAAATCATCTTAAGCGATCAACCTCCTGAGAATGGATCAAAACCCTCAGTCAGTTATCTTTTCCGTTCTGTAGCACAAACTTTTGGACCGGATGCTTTGGGTGTACTGCTAACCGGTATGGGAAAAGACGGAGCTGATGAGTTAAAAGATATGAAAGATAAAGGAGCGATCACGGTAGTTCAGAATGAAGAAAGTTCTGTAGTATTCGGAATGCCAGGGGAGGCGCTCAGGATAGGGGCTTCCAATATTGCTTTATCTCCGGAAAGTATTGCTGAAATTCTGATAAAATCAAACTTAGAAAAAAAAATATTATGAAAACAAATGTAAAGACTTCAGAAAGCAAGACAGATATCTTAATTGTTGAAGACAGCCCCACACAGGCGTCTGATATAAAATATCTGCTCGAAAGTTATCAATTCACAGTAATGGTCACTCAGAATGGATTGGAGGCTTTGGATTGGCTTTCCAAAAATACACCATTATTAATTATTTCAGATATAGTCATGCCTGGAATGAACGGATTTGAGCTATGTGACAAAATAAAATCGGACAAGCGAATGAAAGATATGCCTGTGATTTTATTGACAGCTCTTACTGATCCGGAAGAGATTGTTGAAGGACTTTTATGCGGGGCAGATAATTTTATTACAAAACCATATGATAAAAAATTTCTGCTATACAACATTGAACAAATAATTCAGGAGAAATCCGTCCCTATGGCCAAAAATGAGTCATTGCGGATAGAAATAAATTATGGTGGAAAGAAAAGACTAATCCGGGCTGAACCCCAAAAATTGGTCAAACTACTGCTTAGTATTTATCATGGGGCCATTATAAAGAATAATGAACTGATTCAGACCCAGGATGAATTGAGACAATTAAATGAAAGATTAGAAGATCTGGTCAGGGAGAGAACGTGAGACCTGTTGTTAAAACCGATATCCGATTGAGATGCCGAAACCTATATTCCTGACTGCTGACCTGTCATTTGAAATGCGCTGATCTTCAGGGTTGATTTTAACCACTCCGAATTGTGCATTCAGCTGGCAAAATATACCGTTTGCCAATTCATATCCGGCCAGAATGTTTCCTCCTGCATCATAAGTTTTAAAATATGCTTTTAACAATGGATCTCCTGTCACAACAACGTTTTTGAATACAATATCTGATTCAACTGTAGTCGACTCGTTCTCAATTGAAGCTTTACCCCCGATACCAAAACCAATATATGGTCCTAATCCAATCATAATATTTCCTTTACCCAGTAAGGTTTTATAAACAAAATTCAAAGGCAATTCAAGATAAGAAATATTGTATTTGCCTGTTAATGAGCCATAAGTATTTTTTGCTCCTTTAGTAGTAAATAATAATCCTGGTTGAAAATATAACATTGGAGCAAAAGGTATCTGAATATTAAATCCGACGTGATAACCACTAATCATGTCGTTTTCCAGTTTGTTCCCATAAGTATCTGTTCCGACCAGATTCTGGAAATTCATACCACCGAGAATAGCAAATGAGGTTTTTGCTTTATCTGTACTCTGGCCAACTGCTAAAGAGACTGAAAGCATAAATATCAGGACAAAAGAAATTATTCTTGTTTTCATAATAAATAATTTTAAATTAATGTTTCAAACAAAAGAGGTGTATTAAATATAAATATCCTGCGAAAGGTAGGCTCATCATAATTAAAAAGTGTTACATAACTTTCTCTAAGAGTTACATCATTCACACTTTTTAAAAAGTCGGAAACTTAAAAGAATCAAGACAATCTGAAAGATAGCGGATATAAAGACTTCAAGACAGCCTCTGTGCTTTTACACCTTCATGCTGTTTCAGGAGAATGTGTGAATGATGTAACTTATTACCAAAGTTATGTAACACTTCCCTATATTAAAGGACTCACCTTTGTGTTGTGAAATTATTTTCACAATTAATAGTTCAAAAATGAAAAAAAATGAGAACTCAAAAAAAGAGGTTCAGAACGCTATCACAAGAGAACCGTTATTGAACGCAGCAGGAACTTGTGCTAATTCAAAATTCAGCAGACATTTGAAAAAGTTCGTTTACATATCCAGCCTGGCAGCAATAGGATTATTCTTCAATGGCTGTTATGCCGGTTATGTCGAAACAGAACCGACTTATGTCGAATATTCCAGACCAGCACAGCCAAACAATCTCTCTATATGGGTTGATGGCGATTGGGCATGGAACTATCAGACACATGTGTATGTACAGAGGGCAGGCTATTGGGAGAGACCAAGACAAGGTCAGACTTTTGTTGCAGGGCATTGGAATACAACTCCACGTGGACGCACCTGGGCAAAGGGTCACTGGCAGAGACAGAGTCGTTAGTCGTACAATCTGTTAAAATAACAAAATGAAAAAAACAAATTTAGCTCTGGCCATAAAGGGATTTATGGCTGGAGCCATATTTAAAAATTGCTTTTTATTTCTTGTTCTTGGATTTTTAAGTCTGAGGGTTCTTGCAAATCCTCCACTTGCTTCAAAACAGCAAATCGGGATGTTCAAAAACTCAAAAACCTGTGTCGTGCTTGGAACCGGCAGCGTTTCGTATGATATGTATATTAAAGATGCCGTTCAGAAGTATTGGAATGCCACTGAGTTTGAGTTTATTGACCAGCAGGAATTTGACAAGCGACGGTTTAATTCGAAGTACTCTTTTTTAGTACTGATGAAAGCTGTTTTTGATAAAGATCCTGCTGGTGTAAGCTATAATTATATAAGTCTTGTACTGGGTGATGTCGCAACTAATATGACTGACATGCCGGAATTATGCAGCATTCCTCTTTCATATGCGGATGACAATTTAAGTGATTATGAGTATGCGATACCTGCAATTGTCAAATTCATGCAGAAACATGCCAGAAATCTTGAATTTAACCGTTTAATGATTTCATTGAAAGGGCTGAAATATTATAACGGTAAGACAGGGTTTAAAGACAAGGTATTGCTTTTTAACAAAGAAATGATGGCTTCAAATGCTGATTCACCCGAGAAAATTAAATCAGCATATCCAAACTATGTTAAACTTATCACTCCCTCAGAAATTCAGCAGGAGCTGGTTGCAAGCCCGACAAACGCTTTGTTTCATTTTCATGTCGGCCCAAACAAGAATGCAGGTGCAGGGAAATGCTTTGAAATGATTTTTGATGTTGAAGGTAACCTCTATTACTATAATTCACGCAAGGTCACCAATGATAACCAGGATGGTTTTAATCTGAAAGATTTTAGACACCTGAGATGAAAAATCAGTTTTCCGAAAATGAAGGTCTGGCTGACAGACCAATTAATTATTTACTGTCGAATTATAACAATATTCATAACATAAAAACATAAACAATGAAAATTCTGATAATTGGATTTATTGTATTTTTTGGCTGGTCAGCACTTGCGACCCATATCTATGTATGTGACATAAAAGGATTATGCGGTGAAACAGTGGCCAGACATATAAATGTGGCCGACCACAAAGTTGTCGTTGCAGTGGACACCTCGGCAAAGTCTGTAGTGCACGAACAGGCAGTGATCCCCGAAAACCTTGTAACGTACTTTGCATTTGACAAATCCGACTTCAATTCTGATTCAAAGACAAACAAGTATTTTGATGAATCAAATGCGTTTCTTATTCAAAACCCGCAGGCCAGGTTAAATATAACAGGCTATACTGATGCGGTTGGGTCCGATGAATATAATCAGGCATTGGGTTACAGGAGGGCGCTAAGCACTCAGCATTATTTTGAAACGAGGGGCTTGACTCCAGATAAGATAATAATTGAATCAAAGGGTGAAAAAGAACCTGCCGATAATAACAGTACACCTGCAGGAAGAGCAAATAACAGGAGAACAGTAATAACCATAAAAAAATAAAATTATGAATAACTTATTAATTCTATTGGCACAAACAAAAAGCGAAGCAACCATTGAAATAATTTCATTATTGGTGGTTGCCGGAATCATTGGCTATGTAACAGCATGGCTTTACACTAAGTCGGTATATGGCAAAAAATTAGAAGCTGTTGAATCAGACAAGCATGAATTGAATAACCGGATTGTAAACCTTGATGCTGAAATATTTAATCTGAAAAAAAATCTTGAAGAAAAGAATATTGAAATCATACAGCTTGTAATGGATTGTAAAGCTATGGTTCATGTTGCTCAACGAAAGCACTTACTCAATTATGAAAGTTTTGGAACCGCGACAGAGGCGGAGAAGGATGACCTGAGGATGATAAGCGGGATAGGCCTAGTTAATGAGGCAAGTCTGAATGCGTTAGATATTTATACTTTCAGACAGATCAGTAAATTCACTTCACAGGATATTGATGCGATCAATGATGCTATTATATACTTTTCTGGCAGAATTGAAAGGGATCAATGGGTCGAGCAAGCTATCGAACTTGAGCATAGGAATGATATGAGGTCGGATCTGTTTAAACGTATAAGTGAAAGAAAATCGAACATTCAATATAACAGAATAGGAATTGCTCACAAAGATGAAGCTGATGATTTAACAATTATAAGCGGAATCGGTGGCTGGATTAAAGAAAAACTCAATGCACTGGATATCTATACATTCCGGCAGATAAGTAATTTTACTGAAGAAGATGTTAAAGCTGTCACTGAGGCGATTGAATACTTCCCTGGCAGAATTGAAAGAGACGAATGGATACTTCAGGCTCAGGAACTTGTAAGGATTGCAGGCAATAAATCTGAACTCCTTAAGCGAATCAGAGACAGGCAGGGAAGAATTTATTTCGATAGGCTGGGGATTGCTCACAGACACGAGGCTAATAATCTGACCCTGATTGATGGACTTGGATTATGGGTTGAGGAACGTTTAAACCTGCTTGGGATATATACTTTTGATCAGATCAGCAAGCTGACCCATGAAGATATAGAAACTATTACAGAAGTACTGGAAATCATACCAGGTCGCATTGAAAGGGATAACTGGGTTGGTCAGGCCCGTGAACTTGCAAAAAATCACCTATACCATGAAGCAAGCTAGGGATTGATTTGGGCAAAAATAAATAATCTCTGCAAGAAATAATTTCATTATAGTGAATTTAACATAGTTAAGAATAATTTAAACAGACTGGGAGAAAATTATGAGTACAAAAAAAATTGAAGTGACAAATAAAGCACTATATTTTATAGCGTTTCTGGTTATAATAGTGGCTTTTCTGCTCTTAGGTGGCGGACCGTGGGCCAGAGGAATGATGCATGGAAGCAGATATATGAGTATGGGTTATTGGAATTGGACACAGATTCTTATCAGTTTAGGACTCGGTTTCGTACTCGGTTTCTTAGTCGCCAGAAGGAAATAGAGATCCACTGTTGGCTTTCGGTCATAATTCCATAAAAATAGAGGGGGTCATGAAAACAAACTCGAACCCTGCATCATCGAATGTTTCAAGATGGTCAGAAATAAAACGAAAGATCAGAAAAACATTTTACTGGTCTATTGCTCTGATCCTGATTGTTACAGCTATCTTTATTTTCTGGAAGTATTTTTATACATTCAGTGACGGTTACCGTGCAGGATTACTTCAGAAATTTTCTCATAAAGGCAATATTATTAAAACCTATGAAGGTGAGATGATTCTAAGTAGCGTTTCCAGCAATGCAAATGTAGCTATCGCGTCCGAAAAATTCTATTTTTCTGTCACAGACAAATACCTTGCACAACAGCTCGATACAATACAGGGTCGCATGGTCATTGTTCATTATAAACAGAAAAACGGAGTGTTATTCTGGCACGGAGATACAGAATATCTGGTTGACAGTGTAAAACGTCTGCGATAATATTTAATTTGCAATCTTTGATCTGACCCTGAAAGAATTAAGCATATCAAGTTTAAAAATAAACCGGATTCTGTCTTTGAAAGATCCTGTTATTGTATTGATATTGTCAGATACCAGAAAAGGAAAATAGATTTCGAAAAAGTTCCACAGACCGGCCTTTAAACCCGCTTCAAAAAATAATAAGGATTTATTAGTTGTTCCGATGCCATGATCATTCAATAATAAATTAGCAAACGGTTTTATGGGTATCCATGAAACTTTTCCTGGCAGGCTGCTTGTTAAAGAGAGTGAACAAAGCCACCTGCTATATCCAAGGCTGTCATTTACAGGGCTTATTAGTCCTCCCTCAATCAGAGTCATCTGCCTCGGCCAGAAGGATCTCGGAGATTCCCCAAAACGATCAGGGTAGAACCCCTGGTACAGGTATAGTTCACGACCGCCCCTGCCACCGGCAGAAAAAGCATATAACGGATCTGCATTGGAATTTTTCAGCATGCCTCCTGTAAATAATCTCATTTCCAGGCCTTTGCCTTTTCTATTATAACAATATTTATAATTAAATTCCAGAGATGTCTTCTGATACGACTTACCTGATTCAAAAGAGACCAGTATTTTATAAGGATCTATCATTCCTGTCTTTTCCAGCACATATCCGAACTGCAGATATGAACGTAACTTCTCTTGCCTCATAAGCTCCACCTGAAGAAGATCTGATGCAGCAATATAATATCCAAAAACACTTTGATTGATATTATTAATCATTCTGTCGGATCTGTAATAAAGATCCAATCCTGCCTTCACTTTGTGATAATTCTTATTACCCGGGCCACCGAATTGTTCTCCTTCCAGAGTAAATGTTGCAACCCTGATAATATTTTCATAAGGCGTTATGTTTAATAAAATTTTTCCATAACCTGCAAGTCCTTCAGTTCGGAAAGCGTAGAATGGAATCACAAAATATTCCATAGGTTTAGGCAGTAGCGCTCCGTTATCTAATGCAACACCTGCCATAAACCCATTTGAACTGTTCCAGTCGAATGCAGGAATAAATATCATAGATCGTTTTTCAGGATCTTCAACAGTATATAAGTACCGTAACTGAAAAGGATCGGCCCGGCGAAAAACACCTGAAGTCCGGATGTTGTTATTGAGCCTGAATAATTCAGGCATCTTATGTTCCGGATCTATTTTAATCTCAGAATAGTTATTCCCTGGTATATTAATCCACCTCTTCCCTTCAAAACCATCTTCCCACTTTTCTGATCGGATTGAATCTCCATTCATCCCAGCTATCACGAGAGGTCCTTTTAACTCTCCCTTGTTTTTAATCAGCAACTGCTGATTCTTAAGTCTGACAATTTTATAATCGAGCCGCTTGGTGGTACTTAGAAAATCATCAAAAAACCATGATAGATCTTTATCTGTACGATTTTGAAAAATTGCCCTGAGATCATCAGGCTGCGGGTGCTTATATCTCCAGGTCCGGTAGTATTCATGCATTGTCGAATCAAAGAGAGAATCTCCAAGATAAGCCCGTAAATAATTAAAACCTTGCGCGGCTTTATAATAGATCACAATATTGTAATTCTCAGGGGTGAAGTCAGGAGCTGCAAGATTAACAGGTTGTTCCAGGTTATTTCTGGCCTGAACTAGCCAGTCAAGCTCCGGCATCCGTGCTAACGGCATTTTATCTATCTGAAGGAACTTTGCAATCTTTTTGTTTTTAAAATATACTTCCCATAGTTTTTTCCCTGGATATCTTTCATCCACATATCTTGATTCATATGCACTTGTAATGCTCTCATCCATAAAAGGAAATCTGCGTTCATCTGATCCAACCGAACTATAAAACCAATTGTGACATATTTCATGTGCAATCACCCTGTCGAGAGAATAGCCATCAACCGCATGACCTATCAGAGACAAGCCAGGATATTCCATCCCATCTCCGGCACTCAGATCACACTGAACTGCTGTATAGTGGTCGTAAGGATAATCTCCAATCCATTTTGAAAAGCTTCTAATAGCATTATTTTCATATGAGATTGCATTTCTCCAAAGCTGTCTTTCCTTATTTGTAAATAGTGCCCAGATAGTAACTTCTTTGCCTGAGTCCGGAAGTTTTACTATTCCTTTCATTACCCGGAATCTCTTATCAGCAAACCATGCAAAATCGTGTATCTGATTCATAGTGTATCGCAAAGTTTTCATCCTGGTTGATGAAGGAGGAAACCCGGTCCCTTCAGAGTCCGGGGTTTGATTCCATAAGGAATCTTCAGAAAGATAGTTTAGTCGTTTGATCTCATCTTCATTCACCAGGTTCCCGGTCGCCCCAACTATATAATTATCAGGCAAAGTTATACTTACATCATAGCTGCCAAATTCAGAATAAAACTCACCCTGGTCCAGATATGGCATTTGATGCCACCCTGATCTGTCATAAACTGCCGGTTTAGGATACCACTGAGAGATCTGGTAGGATTCCCCGATATGACCTAATAATGAAATAAGTCCTTTTGGTATCTTCACATGAAAAGGGGTAGTTATGCAAATTGAATCACCATATTTAAGTGGCTTGTTTAGAATGATTTTGCAAATATCGGGAAACCCCGGTAGTAAATTCCATTGAACATCACTACCATCTGCCTCAAAGTTCAATGAATCGATATATCCTCTTAACTCCGGATCATTGAACAGCTTTGCCTTCCCATTAATTCTGATAATCTGCTTTGCTAGTTCAGTTTTATTGTTTGAATATGCATTCGGCCAGAGATGGAAATACAAAAACCTGAGACTATCAGGAGAATTGTTTAGATACTTAACAATTTCGAATCCATTCAATTCATGCTTCTTGTCATCGAGAGTCACATGAATCTTATAATTTACCTCCTGTTGAAAATAGACCTGCGATGAAGCGCTCAGAAAAGGCAAGAGAATTCCCGCAATAAAGAACAAATATTTTCCAGAAACGTATTTAAGAAATTGTTTTTGCAAATTTATCTCCCGTGAAATTTTCACTGTCTAATAATATAACCTTTATTGAGTATCGGGAATCTTACACCCAAATTTATTGATTTTCAAGCGATTTATAATGTTTCATTTATGATTGCCGATAGTCATATAACCTTTTATCCTTCTTTATTATCAAAGATACTTCCTATTAAGTTGATTTACAATTTTTAAAAACCTGATGATTCCTGAAAGATTCTTCTTCTGTTTTGTTATTCCGAGAGCGATAACAGCAACTTAGGTTTTATGTCAACCGATAAATCGAATAACGTTTTCAGACTATCTGCAAAGAAATTAGATAATAGAACGGTCACCTGAGACATATTGGTAATGTGTGAATTATATAACATTTTCTAAAAGTTATGTAATACAATAACTGAACCTGGTCACTAATTTTGAGGTTTTAAAAAGAGATGAAAAGAAGCAGGACATCAATAATATCCTGGTTACATATGGATAAATGGTCCACAAATAACAAAGTATGATATAAATCTTACATCATGGACCGGAAGGTTGTTCTTATTAAACAATTGCTGGCAATATTGGAATTTCAGCAAACATATACAGTATGGTTAGAATTATACTTCAGTTCTTAATATTAAGGTACCTGAAAGGAATACTTCTTATTGTCTTTTCATTGGTGACAATCAGAGCAGCTGCCCCTGGCTTTAATGTTGAATTTATCTTTGTTTCAGAACCGATATACCCCTACGATAGACTTATTAAAGCAGTTGTAGCGGTTGAAAGTAAGGGAGATACCATGGCTTGTGATACTATTGAAGAGGCAATTGGAGCGTTTCAGATAAGACCAATCAGGCTTCAGGATTATAATGAAAGAACGGGTAATAAATATAAAATGACAGATTGCTACAATTTTCAGATTTCAAAAGAGATATTCCTTTTTTATGCGCGGAGATTCCCTGATGATGAATCAATTGCCAGGAATTGGAATGGGTCGGGGGAATCTACTTTAATCTATTGGG
>PMEC01000042.1:16560-16717 GCA_003155705.1 Bacteroidales bacterium | reverse complement strand
CATCTGTAGGGGGTAAGTTATTTCTTCACTCAGGCTCATCACCTAAGGTATATGAAGAAAACTGTACCGGCTGCCGTGTCTGTGAGAAATATTGCAACTATGATGCAATTAAAGTCGGAAAAGACAAGATAGCCCACATTGATTATGAAATATGCAC
>PMEC01000042.1:0-16549 GCA_003155705.1 Bacteroidales bacterium | reverse complement strand
GATGTTTCGCCGGATTGTGATTGCTGGGGATTTAATGATTATCCCTTAGTACCAAATATTGGTATTGCAGCTTCATTCGATCCTGTGGCGCTGGACCAGGCATCTGCTGATATGGTAAATGCCGCACCGGTTCTACCTGGAAGCAGAATCTATGATAACCATCATGGAGATATGAAAGGTACTGATAAATTTTCTTTAACGCATCCTGAAACATTCTGGCAGGCGGGTCTTGAACATGCAGAAGAAATTGGACTGGGAACCAGGAAATATAAACTCATCGAAGTTTAGGAACAGGTTGATCTTAAGGAAATTTGTTTATTTTTTTGTGTTACATTTGATACAGTAAATACCCTTTTGTAATCTGATGAACGCCAAAGTAAGTATTGCCCGCCTTTCACTTTTTTCGAATACTTGCCTCATAATACTGAAGCTTACTGCCGGTATAATAAGCGGATCAGTGAGTATCATTTCCGAGGCTATACATTCATCCATGGATCTGATGGCAGCAATAATAGCTTTTTTTTCAGTTAAGGTTTCAGATAACCCTCCCGATTCAAGGCACCCTTATGGCCACGGAAAGATTGAAAATATATCAGGAGTGATCGAGGCTCTCCTGATTTTTATCGCAGCTATTTGGATCATAGTAGAGGCCGTAAAAAGGCTTATGGGCGGCGCTGTTAAGCTTGATTCGATTGGTGTCGGATCAATTGTTATGGTTATATCTGCCGCAGTCAATATCTTCGTATCAGGGAAACTATATAAAGTTGCCCGTGCAACTAAATCAATTGCACTCGAAGCAGATGCACTCCATCTTAAAACTGATGTCTTTACTTCACTTGGNNGATGAAGCCTGGGAAGATGTTGACATTTTGAATCTTAAAAAAGAGCTGAATGAACTTAATGTCAACTATCATGAACTAAGGACACGTGTTGCAGGGAACTACAGGTTCCTTGATCTTCATATGTACATGCCAAAAGATCTTTCAGTTGAAAGTTCCCATCATTATTGCGATATGATCGAAGAGAAGCTCACCTCAAAGTTTGAGAACCTCAATGTGACCATCCATGTGGAGCCGAATTAGAATAACTTAATACTCATATTATGTCACTCACAGAAAAAATTGCTAGCGATCTCATGAATGCCATGAAAGCCAAAGACAAGGTTGCTCTTGAAGCAATCAGGGCGGCAAAAACCGCATTTGTACTTGCCCGCAGCGAGAAAGGTGCAGATGCTGTCCTGAGCGCCGAAGATGAACTGAAAATCATTCAGAAATTAGTAAAACAGAGAAGGGAATCTGCAGCAATATACAAGGAGCAGAACAGACCTGATTTATATGAGAAGGAAGTTATTGAAGCAGACGTTCTTGAGAAATATCTGCCGGCAAAAATGAGTGAGGAAGAGCTATCTGTTATTATTAAAGGAATAGTTGAACGAATTGGTGCAAAATCTCTGGCTGATATGGGCAAAGTAATGGGTGTTGCTACAAAGGAACTTGCAGGAAAGGCAGATGGAAAAGAAATTTCAGCTAAGGTAAAACAGCTTCTTGGAACGTAATTCTTTTACAAATACCCTCCTGGATAGCCATGGAGTAGAACCTGCACGAAATCGATATGATACCACATCTTTGCGTAGAAATAAAACAATACAAGCAAACCGCCAAAGAAAGTAAAACTTAAACCGAGGTATTTCCCGACAAGGGAATTCCCGGATCTGATCATTCTGGCTGAAATAATTTTGAGCCACTCTTCCATTTTTACAAAGAGCGGGTAAAACACCACTACTGTTATTGCCATTGCAATCAGCGTAAATCTTATTGGGCTAATGTGATTTTTGTAAGTGATCATATATCCACTGATAGCATTGGTAAGAAGGTTGGCCGTAAGAATAGTAAGTGTCATAACGACAAAGCGGAAGAAATAGCGGTACATAATTTTTCCTTTTTAGAAACGCTAAATTATTCTTTTATCTGGACTTTCAATTGACCTGTTGAAAATCTGTACTCCAATTCAGAATACTTATTTTTTCCGACCATAAATGCAAAGATTATTTTAGGTAAAGAGATTAATATCAACTTTGTATCGATCTTATATTTTTTATATATTTGTATTGTAGAACCTTATAAGCTTAAAAATCAGATTATTTGAAACTGTACATCAAGAATATGGTTTGCATCCGATGCAAGATGGTAGTCAAATCCGAACTTGAAAAACTTGGATTGCATTACATTGTTGTCGACCTGGGTGAAGCTGATATAATGGAGGATATTTCAAAAGAGCAAATGGAAGGGCTGAACCTGGGCCTTAAGAAATCAGGGCTTGAACTGATGGATAATAAAAAAAGCATACTTGTTGAAAAAATAAAAAACATAATTATTGAGCTGGTCCATTATACTGATGAACAAATTAAAATAAATCTTTCCGATTACCTGAGCGAAAAACTAAACCACGATTACACTTACCTTGCTAATCTTTTTTCCGAAGTAAAAGGGACTACAATTGAAAAGTTTTATCTTAACCATAAAATAGAGAAAGTAAAAGAACTGCTGGTCTATGATGAGCTCAATCTTACCGAAATTGCCTTTAAAATGCATTACAGCAGTGTAGCCCATTTATCAAACCAGTTTAAAAAAATAACCGGGCTTACCCCCTCTCACTTCAAACAACTCAAACACAAAAGACGCAGCGTTTTAGGGAATGTGTGAATTATGTAACCTTTTCCCGGAATTGTGTAATGCTATTCAAAATCAAAGGCAGCACCTTTGTTGTGTAATTTGATATTGCTATAATCTGTCTTGTCAAAGATTGATTGAGAAGTCAACCTTTGATACTCATTTTAAGGATTTCAAATTATTGAAGACAAACAAAAATATTACCCTGTTTGAAAATATTTATCAAATACATGGTGAGCGAGCGCTGCAAAATAGTAGTGAAAGAGGAGCTCAGGAAACTCGGATTGCACTACATAATGGTTGATATGGGAGTTGTGGATATTATGGAAAATCTTACCATGGAACAACGAGAACAAATTAAAATTGCATTATTCAGATCCGGACTTGAACTTATGGACGATAAAAAAGCTGTTCTCATTGAAAAAATAAAAAATTCGATAATTGATATGATTCATTATAAGGATGATATGCTAAAAATAAATTTTTCTGATTATTTATCCGAAAAATTAAAACACGATTATACTTACCTGGCTAACTTATTCTCAGAGGTACAAGGAACAACTATTGAGAAATTCATCATTTCTCATAAGATTGAAAGGGTTAAAGAACTTATTATTTATGACGAACTCAGTCTCTCAGAAATTGCCTGGAAGATGCACTACAGCAGCGTGGCACATTTATCCAATCAATTCAAAAGAATTACAGGACTTACTCCATCTCATTTCAGAAGTTTAAAAGATAAAAGAAGAATAGCTATTGAAAATATTTAAGACAGATAATCATAAACCAATGTTCATTAGTTTAAAAAAAAGTACAGCATAATAAAACAAACATCATGGAAGAATTAAGAAGACAGGAATCCCGTTATGCCAGAAGCCTGATAGAAGCAAGTCTTGATCCGCTCTTTACAATCAGCCCTGAAGGAAAGATCACAGATATGAACGATGCATCTATCAATATGACAGAAGTGACCCGCGAGAAATTGATAGGCACAGATTTTTTTGATTATTTTACGGAACCAGATAAAGCCCGTGAAATTTATAAACAGATTTTTGCAGAAGGTTTTGTGGCTGATTACCCGTTGACTATCCGGGATGGTAAGCTTACAGATGTATTGTTTAATGGTTCGGTTTATAAAGATGAGTACGGAAAAGTTCTGGGTGTAGTTGTGGTGGCAAGAGATGTTACCGATCATAAAAGAATTGAAGCAGAACTGATCGAAGCTAAGGTGCATGCCGAGTCGGCTACAAAAATTGCCGAACAGGCACAGAATATAGCCGAAATAGCAACGGAAGTTGCTGAGGAGGCGCAAAATAAAGCTGAAAAGGCCACCAAGATTGCTGAAGATGCTGTGAAATCGAAGCAACAGTTCCTCTCAAACATGAGCCATGAAATTCGAACACCCATGAACGCCATTATCGGCTTCACAAAGGTGTTGCTGAAAACAGATTTAACTGATAATCAAAAAGAATATTTGACTGCCATCAAACTAAGTGGTGATTCATTGACGGTGTTAATCAACGACATACTCGATCTGGCAAAGGTGGATGCCGGGAAAATGGTATTTGAACAAATCCCTTTTAAAATGGCTTCATCAATATCNNTGCATCAGATTATTTTAAATCTTGTCAGCAATGCTGTCAAGTTCACCACGGAAGGTAAAATTACGGTAGAGGTCAAATTGCTTAATGAAGATGAAGAGAGTGTTACCATCGAATTTTCAGTTACAGATACCGGGATTGGAATAGCAGAGGTAAAAATGGAACATATTTTTGAGAACTTTCAACAAGCGTCAAGTGATACCTCAAGATTATATGGAGGGACAGGACTGGGACTTGCCATTGCCAAACAATTAGTAGAAAGCCAGGGCGGAACAATAACGGCTAAAAGTAAACTGGACGAAGGCTCAACTTTTAGTTTCATTTTACCTTTTATGAAAACAGATAGTGAAGCCGTATTAGAAAAAGAGCTGGTGGAATTGGATGAGAAAGTTAAGAATATAAAAGTGCTTGTGGTTGAAGATATTGTGCTCAATCAGTTATTAATGAAAACCCTTTTGGACGATTTCGGATTTGAGTTCGATATAGCCGGTAACGGAAAAATAGCTATTGAAAAACTACAGAATNNTACCCATAATTGCATTAACTGCTGATGTAACAACGGTTGATCTTGAGAAATGCAAAGCTGTCGGTATGAATGATTATATCTCAAAACCTATTGACGAAAGATTATTGTATAATAAGATAATTGATTTATTCAAGGAACCTCTGCCGTTGCAGGATGAAGGGAAAAAACAGAATAGAAGGAATAAAGTGAAAGAAAATAATCAAACCGGATCACCGGCAGGCAGATCAAAATGTTGTGATTTAACTTATTTGTACAATCGTACAAAAGCTAATCCGGAATTGATGATGGAAATGATAGCTCTTTATCTTCAGCAGACCCCGTCTTTGATTATCACAATGAAACAAAGTCTGTACCAAAAGGATTGGAATTCTTTGCATACAGCAGTGCATAAAATAATTCCCTCATTTTCTATAATGGGCATACATAAGGATTTTGAAGAAATAGCAAAAAAAATTCAGGAATATTCACATACACAACAACATCTGGATGAAGTAGATGGATTGATTTTAAAACTGGAAACCATTTGCTCTCAGGCCTGTGTAGAATTGAAAGAAGAATATGATCTGATAGAAAAAACGAAAAAATGATGAACGAAAAAAAAATACTGCTTTTTCTGGTTGATGATGATCCATTGTTCCTTAAGTCATTGGAGATCGAATTCTCACAAAATACTGAATCTGCTATAATGACATTCGCAACAGGAGAAAAATGTCTGGAAAATCTATCACGAAATCCGGATATAGTCATACTGGATTACTATCTGAATAGTGTCGATAAAAATGCCATAAATGGACTGGAAATACTTGATAGAATAAAAACAGCTAATCCGCTTATTCCAGTTGTCATGCTTTCCTCCCAGGATAAAATTGAAGTGGCAGTAAATTGTATGAAACATCAGGCCTTTGATTATATTGTCAAAAGTGAAACTGCCTTTATACGTCTCCAAAAAGCCATTACCACTATTTTTCATTATCAGAAAATTGAAAAGGCACTGAGCTGGTACATGGAGAAGATGTAGTTTCAATAAGTGCCTAGAGTACCTAGACTGCCTAGAGTTAAATAGACTTATTAACTTTAGTTCACCACAAACTCCAGCTCTCTTAAAACTGCTTCTAAACTTTAGGCACTCCAAACTCCAGGCACTCTAAGTACTTCCTGATAATGTGTGAATGATGTAACTTATTCCTGAAATTATGTAAAGGTTCCGGTAATAGTGAGACATACCTTTGTCAGTACAAAAGTTATTAATCACTTAATAAAATTACAATCATGGGAAATTTACTTTATGTCGTAGCAGTAATTCTGCTTATCGCCTGGGCAGTCGGATATTTTGCTTACAGCGCCGGAGGTATCATTCATGTACTTCTTGTTATTGCAATTATCGCAGTAATACTTAGGGTAATACAAGGCAGAAAGTTATTCGAATAGTACCTGCCGTCATTCAAGGAAATTATTCAACTTAAATTAATTAATTATAAAATCAAAGAAAATGAAAAAGATCATTCTGTGTTTAATGGTAACATGCTTGTCATTAACATTAATTCCACTTCAATCAAATGCGGCAACTATTGCTAAAACTTCCTCATCAGTACCTGCAAAACCTGCAGAAGCTGCAGAAGCTAAAACCTTAGAATTAAGGTTGAACGAAATAAATGCGATGAATAAATCAGAATTAAAGTCGGCAGAAAAGAAAAGTTTAAGAAAAGAAGTAAAGTCAATTAACCATAGGCTGAGAGAAATTGGCGGTGGTGTGTATATTTCAGTTGGGGCATTAATTCTGATCGTGATTCTGCTGGTTATTTTATTATAATCAAATTTTTAAATCAATAAATTATTAAAACAAAATATTATGAAAAAGCTCATTCTTTGCCTGATGGCAACATGTTTGTCATTGACATTACTCCCGCTTCAGTCAAATGCAGCGACAATAGATAGAACTTCCTCTTCAGTACCTGCAAAACCTGCAGATGCTAAATCCTTTGAGCCGAGATATAGCGAAACAAACGCGATTGATATGTCAAAAGTAAAGCTGGCTGAAAAGAAAAATTTGCAACGGGTAGAAGTTGTTTCGACCGGACATCATCACAGGGAGGCAGGAAGTGTTGTATATATTACCGGTGGTGGTATATTACTTATTGTATTGCTGATTATAATATTATTGTAACCGACTAAATACAAATATCATGAGTTCAGGAAAAGTATTACTAGGCCTGTTGGCCGGTGTCGCTGCTGGCGCATTATTGGGGGTTTTATTTGCTCCGGATAAAGGTTCGGTTACACGAAAAAAAATAGTCAAGAAAAGTGATGACTATGCAGATGATTTAAAAGAAAAATTCAATGAATTTCTTGATGGTATCTCCGAAAAATTTGAAGAGGTAAAGGAAGAAGTTTCCGATTTTGCTGAAAAGGCCAAATCCAAAGCAGATGATGTGAAAAAGGATGTGAAAACCGCCAGGGGTTAAAATATTTTGAATTTAAATGGAACAATGTTAAACAGATAAAACAAGAGAAATGGAAATAGAAACGTTGAAAACCGAACCTCCTTTTTTCAAGGAGGCGGGGGCACATTCGTCTTCATTGTTCACTTTCGATTTGCCAAACCTGATTGCAAATATGAAACACAGTAATTCCTGGTCAAAAGGTGAACTTAATGCGATGATACTATTAAACAGTCCTGGCAAGCAGATTCTGCTTACTGCATTGCATGAAGGAACTGAAATCAGTTCTTTTCAATCGCATGATTCCATTACCTTGCAGATAATTGAGGGTAAACTCAGGTTCCATACCCGTAAAGAATCTGTAACTCTGGATAAAGGTCAGCTGCTGACACTTCATGAAAACATAAAGTACAGCCTTACAAACAAGGAAGAAACTGTTTTTCTTCTGACTATTGTTAAAGACATTTTTCGGCAGTCAGAAAACTAATAGACCCGGTATTTATATAATTTAGTTATACCCGAAACAATGGAAGACCATACTAAGTTGATTGAGTCTCTGTTTGAAAAAGTTACTGATTATGGTAAAACGACCTTTGAGCTGGGAAAACTTAAAGCCGTCGACAAAACATCGGATATTGTATCCTCTTTCGTACCTCATTCTGCTGTTTTTGTACTAATTGCGTCAGGTCTGCTTTTTTTAAATCTGGGAATTGCTTTCTGGCTGGGCGAAATCCTGGGCAAGACCTTTTACGGATTCTTTGTCGTAGCTGGTTTTTATTGTGTTACAGGGATAGTTGTACACTTCTTTATGCACAATTGGATAAAGAAGATTGTCCGTAATTATATGATCAAACTGCTACTAAAATAGACTCATATGCAAGAAATAACTTCTGCCCTTGCACTTCAGGATGCCATTCAATTATTGGAATCAGAGCAAGAGATTAAAAAGCAACTCCTGAAAGAACAATTCTATATTACTTATGAGAGTTTGAAACCTCTCAGTCTTCTCAAAAGCGCAATAAGTGAACTGTCCTCATCACCATTTATGGCAGATGATCTTTCAGGTACAGCAATTGGCTTAGTCTCAGGATATCTCACGAAAAAAATATTTGTAGGCACTTCAGGCAGTTTGATAAAAAAACTGGCAGGTTCAATTCTGCAGTTTGGTGTCGCAAACGTTGTTGCTCAACATTCTGACACTATAAAATCAATTGGTCAGGCTATCTTTCAGCATTTCCTTCATAAAAAAGAAATGAATTCTCAAAACCGTGAAAGATGAAGAATTAAAATTACCATTTTATGCAAAGGCAACCATTTTCATAATCGGTTTTTTTGCGTTGTTTGCTGTTTTGTACCTCGCTAAAAGCATCATTGTTCCTATTGTTTTCGCGGTAATAATTGCGATTGTTCTTCATCCGGTTGTAAATTTTTTTGTAAGGCTAAAGATTAACAGGATAATAGCAATAGCAATCACTATGTTGCTTACCTTCTTAGTAATTTTTGCGTTTGGAAGTGTGTTAATTTCTCAGGCAACCAGGTTTAGTGAATCATGGCCGATATTTGTCCAAAAATTTACATCGATAATTAACGAGACTATTTCAGATGGTGCCGACTATTATAATAAAGACCCTCAGAAAATCCATGATTGGATTACAAAAGCGACGGGAGATATAATCAATACCAGCACCTCCTCAATCGGGCATACAATAATGATCATTGGTAACGCTTTAGTGGTATTGTTTTTAATTCCATTTTATATCTTCATGATATTATTTTACCAACCTATCTTGCTTGAGTTTATTCGCAGACTCTCCGGTTCCAGCTACGAAAGCCGGGTTAAGGAAATAGTAATCCAGATCAAAACTGTTATTCAACGCTATCTTGTAGGACTGGTTATTGAAGCTGCTATTATGTCAGCATTGAATACCATTGCACTTTTAGTACTTGGAATTCAATATGCATTCATTCTTGGAATACTCGCAGCATTGCTCAACGTCATTCCATATATCGGAGGAATAATTGCAGTAGCAATGCCCATGATGGTCGCTCTGGTCACCAAGTCAACACCATTGTATGCTTTATACGTTCTGATAGCCTATTATATCATCCAACTGATAGACAATCACTATATCAGTCCGTACATAGTTGCCTCAAAGGTAAAGATCAATGCGCTTTTCTCAGTAATAGTTGTCCTTGTAGGAAATGCTATATGGGGCATACCGGGTATGTTTCTTGCCGTACCGGTCCTTGCCATTGTTAAACTTATCTGCGACCATATAGAACCCTTAAAACCCATTGGATTTTTATTAGGGGACACAATGCCTCCTTTATTAAAAATAGAATTGATTATTAAAAAAATAAAAATAAAATCTAAATGATAGTTGTCAAAAAAGAAGGTATTATACTAAAAAAAACTGATCTTGAATTTGAAAACGAGGGAGTTCTGAATCCGGCAGCAATACGAGAGGGAGACAGTGTTCATCTTTTTTATCGTGCAGTGCAAAATGGGAATCATTCAAGCATAGGTTACTGCAGACTGGATGGTCCGTTAACAGTTGCTGAACGGCTGGATGAACCCGTTATTGTTCCTGAGTCCGAATATGAATCACATGGTGTCGAAGATCCACGTATTGTAAAAATTGATGACCTGTTTTATCTGACATATACCTGCTACGATGGAACAAATGCCCGTGGAGCTTTAGCCACTTCAAAAGATTTAAAACATTTTGAAAAGAGGGGGATCATTGTCCCTCCGATATCCTATGCAGAATTTGTGCTCCTTGCCGAATCGGCCGGTAAAGTAAATGAAAAATATTACCGTAATCAGAAGTTTTATTCCCTGCGGGCTGATCCCGACAAAAAGATGATACTGTGGGACAAAAATGTAATTTTCTTTCCCCGTAGAATTGATGGAAAACTGGTTTTCCTTCACAGGATAAGACCTGGCATTCAGATTGTATCTGTTAATAATATAAAGGACCTTACAAAAAAATTCTGGAAAGATTATTTTTTTGATCTGCAGGATCATATCGTTCTCGACCCTCTTCATCAACACGAATCAAGTTATATCGGTAGCGGGTGCCCTCCGATTGAGACCAAATATGGCTGGCTTTTGATTTACCATGGAGTGGAAGAAACTGAAAAGGGATACGTATATTCGGCCTGTGCAGCTTTACTTGATTTGAATAACCCTGCCAAAGAAATATCCAGATTGCCCTTTGCATTGTTTTCTCCTCAATATGACTGGGAATTAAAAGGAGAAGTAAATAATGTTGTTTTTCCAACCGGGACTTCATTGTTTGGCGGAACCCTGTTTATCTATTATGGTGCCGCAGATACTTCCATCGCATGCGCTTCAGTGAATTTATCAGAGCTCGTGGCTGAATTGTTGACTTATGCCGTGTGAGATGAGAAATAAAATCGTTACCGGACCTTTCGGTGAGGATGTAAATCTTAAGAAAGAATTGTTTAGTCTGAAAAGGGAAGAACATATCCCAAATACTTCTAAAAACCGCAAAGAAAAATTATTAGATCATCCCGAAGACCCGGCTGAAATTTTATTTATCACATCTTATCCTCCAAGAGTATGCGGTATAGCCACTTATTCCCATGACTTGATAAAAGCACTCGATAATAAATTCAGTAATTCATTATCAATAAAAGTTTGTGCCCTGGAACCAGGAAAGATGAATTATCAATATCCGGAAGAAGTAAAATTTATTCTTAATACTTCATCAGCAGCAGAATATGAGAAACTTGCATTAAAAATCAATAAAGACAATCAAATTAAAATTGTCTTGATCCAACATGAGTTTGGCTTTTTCAGAGAGCAGGAACACTCCTTTCTTAAATTTCTGTACAAACTTTCAAAACCTGTTGTAATAGCATTTCATACAGTATTACCACATCCTGATAAACAGCTAAAATTAAAAATACAAAAAATTGCAGCTGTTTGCGAATCAATCGTAGTAATGACGAATAACTCTGCACTACTATTAACCGATGTGTATGATGTTCCGCATCAGAAAATAACTGTAATTGCACACGGAACTCATCTCGTACCTCATTTGAGTAAAGATTTCCTTAAAAATAAATATGGTCTGAAAGGACGGAAAGTTCTTACTACATTTGGTCTGCTTAGTTCAGGCAAAAGTATTGAAACTACATTAAAGGCATTGCCATCCATAATCAGAATAAGCCCGGATGTTGTATTTCTTATTATTGGTAAAACGCATCCTGAAGTTATAAAAGAGGAAGGTGAAAAATACCGGAAAAGTCTTGAACGAAAAGTAAAATACTATTCTCTTCAGGATCATGTGATATTCATTAATAACTATTTAGCATTACCTGATTTGCTGGAATATTTGCAGCTTACAGATATTTACCTGTTCACAACCAATGATCCTAACCAGGCTGTAAGCGGAACTTTTGTCTATGCCATGAGTTGTGGCTGCCCGATTATTTCAACGCCTATTCCCCATGCAAAAGAGATATTGACCGAGGATACCGGAATTATTTTTGATTTTCGCAATTCGAAGCAATTGGCAGATGGTGTTATAAGGTTACTCAACGATGAACCGTTACGAAGAAATATCAGTTCAAATACATTACAGAAAATAGTTTCCACAGCCTGGGAGAATTCTGCAGTGGCACATGCCATGTTGTTCGAAAAGATTTCGGCGAATAATATTGCAATGCATTATAATCTTCCGGCTATCAACCTGAACCACCTGAAACAAATGACAACCAATACCGGTATCATTCAGTTTTCAAAGATAAATCAACCCGATATCAGTTCAGGCTACACTTTGGATGATAATGCCAGAGCTCTGATTACTATGTGTATGCATTTTATGCTGAACGGAGATGAAAAGAGCCTGTTTTATATTCAAAAATATCTCAGTTTTTTAAGACTATGTCAACAACCTGATGGCGGTTTTCTTAACTATGTTGATATAAATAACAAATTTACCGGTCAAAACAAAACTACAAATTTAGATGATGCTAACGGGAGAGCTCTCTGGGCACTGGGATATATTACCTCATTGAAGGGCTTATTGCCAGAGCAGATCATTTCCGAAACAACTGAAATCATTGAAAGGGCTATACCTTCTATAGAAAAAATGCTTTCCACGAGAGCTATGGCGTTTGCCATAAAAGGTTTATATTATTATCAGTGTGTCAAAAAATCACCGGAAAATCTTGTCCTTTTAAAAACTTTAGCCAACCGTCTGGTTCAAATGTACAAACATGAATCGGTCGAAAAATGGGAATGGTTTGAGGGTTATCTTACTTATGCCAACAGCATATTACCTGAAGCAATGTTATACGCGTGGCTGTCGACAGGAGAAACAATTTATAAAGAAATTGCTTTATCGTCACTAAATTTTCTCTTATCCCAGACTTTCAATGAAAATGGTATAGAAGTAATTTCAAATAGAAACTGGCTTCATAAAGGACATGAGCCAGGGCATTTTGGTGAACAACCGATCGATGTTGCCTATACTATTATGACTTTAAGTAAATTCTATGATGTTTTTATGGAAGAGGAGTACCATCTGAAAATGGAAACTGCATTTAACTGGTTTTTGGGGGAGAACCGGTTACATCAGATTATTTATAACCCGTGTACCGGTGGTTGTTACGACGGGCTGGAGGAGACTCATGTGAATCTCAACCAGGGTGCAGAGTCAACATTAAGTTATCTGATGGCAAGATTTACAGTTGCAAAGTACAGGAAGTCTGGTAGAGTTCCAGTTGGACAGATGTTAGTTCATATTGAAAAAAAGTCAAGAAAAGAACTTGTTATAATTCAGTCGGAAATGAAGAAACTGACTGTGCTGACTTCTGATTACTTTATAACAAACGCTTCGGGAATAACCAAATTAAACAGAAGGTCTAAAAGAAGTGTGAATGATGTAATATAATTAAAAAGTTGTGTAACATATGTCACTTCTACGATACTCATATTTGCAGCATTAATAATCACTTAAAAAAATATCAATGAAAAAATCACTTCGTTTCTTAGTATTCGTATCAATAATTTTTAGTTTGCTATTTACATCGTGTGTCTCAAGTAAAAAGTTTATGGCTTCGGAAGACAGAGTAAATAAGCTTCAGAAGGACAATGACAAAGCACAAAGTCAACTCAATGATTGTAACGCTAAGGTAAAAGCCCTTAGCGATGATAAAGCAAATTTACAGAATGAATATACTTCAGTCCAGAATGATCTGAAGGATCTTACTTCACAATCAAAAATGACTATTGCCGACCAGGCGAAGCGATTAAAAAGCCTTCAGGATATAATTCAAAACGAGAAGGATGTTATGACCAGGCTTAAAAATTCAATAACCGATGCACTGTTGAATTATAAAACTGACGAGTTGAACATATATATCAGGGACGGAAAAGTTTATGTTTCGCTCGAAGAAAAACTTCTGTTCAAATCAGGCAGCGATGTAGTTGATATCAAAGGGAAAGAGGCGCTTAAATCTCTTGCTAAAGTGCTTAATGGTACAAGTGATATAACTGTTTTGGTCGAAGGTCATACTGACAACGTTCCCATTAAAACCAAACTATTTGAAGATAATTGGGATCTAAGCACAGCAAGAGCCACATCCATTGTACGTATTTTAACAAAAGACTATGGATTTGATTCAAATCGTATCACAGCATCAGGCAGAGGCCAGTTTCACCCTATTAAATCAAATGATACTGTAGCCGGGCGTGCAGGAAACCGCAGAACTGAAATCATATTATCTCCCGATCTGAAAGAGATTTATCAACTGTTATTACAATAAAATGAGGGAAGCTTTATCATCTTCCATTAAAAAATGAAACTGTCGGGTTGAAATGCCGGAACACCTCTCCCATTAAAAAGTGTGTGGTGTTTTGGTATTCTTTTGTATGGATAGTATTACGATTTTTCTCAGAATTTCTATGCACAACGGGAGAAATGTTGTGAGTTAAAACTAATGAAATGTCTGCAAGATGACTGTGAATGCAATAATATCCTCGCTCAGTTCCTGGCTACAATTTCTAAAAAAGTCCCGGAAAGCCACTAAAACAGTTGCACTTATTGTTGCACATCCTGACGATGAAACATTATGGGCTGGTGGAACAATTCTTAACCATCCCTCATGGAAATGGTTTGTCGTTTGTCTTTGCCGTGGAAGCGATGAAGAGAGGGCTCCCAGGTTTCAGAATGCATTAAAAATTTTGAAATCAGAAGGTTTAATGGGTGATCTAAACGATGGACCGGAACAGAAACCACTGGATGAAAATGAGATTGAGCGTGTCATCCTTGGTTTATTGCCTCCCTGGCATTTCGACCTGTTGATTACCCATAGTCCGATCGGGGAATATACCAGGCATATACGGCATGAGGAGACAGGCAGAGCTGTAATAAGACTTTGGCATTCGGCTAAATTGTCTGCCAGTGAGTTATGGACTTTTGCTTACGAGGATGGCAATAAGGAATACTATCCAAGATCAATAGAAAATGCACCTGTTCACGAAAAACTATCAAAAATGACCTGGCTAAGGAAATACAGAATAATTACCAGAACATATGGATTTGAAAAAAATAGTTTTGAAGCTAAAACAACACCCCTTTCAGAATCATTCCGGCAATTTAAAAGTTCTCTTGATGCATATAATTGGCTTACTCAATTTGAAAATTTGAAAGTGTGATATTATGAAAGTACTTGTACTATATGATTACCCTCCTTCTCCGGGAGGGCTTGCAACGCAGGGAGATCTGTTATACCGTGGACTCATCGAAATGGGTATTGATGCACATGCAGTTCATTTCGAATCAGCAATGGAGAAAGAATGGTATTACCGCTGGTTTGAACCAAATGTTGTTGTTGGAGTGGGTTACTGGGGGCACACACCGCAATTGGTGCTTCATCCGCAGCGGTATGGAGTACAACCCGTGCCATGGCTGGTTGCTGATGGCTATATTGCAAACTATCAGGAGATTCTGAATGCGCTTCCTCTTATACTGGTTACATCTAATTGGGTAAAAGAGATGTATATCAGAGATGGAATAAGTGGCGATAAAATTGAAGTGCTGCCTGTAGGCTGCGACACCGATACTTTTATCCCATACAAAAAAGACGATCCCAAAATTCTGGCAGTCCGTGATGCACTGGGAATTCCACCTGATCAGCTGATGATTCTCACTATCGGAGGTGATGCTGCATCAAAAGGAGCGCAGGAGGTAATGCAGGCTCTCTCTATTATTGATACCAAAGCGCCTGATTGGAAATATATCTGCAAAGTATGGCCACAGCCAAGAACCAAGATTCAAAATCTGGCCGATATCGAAATGGCGACACACCTTGGCATTGAAAAAAATGTCACCTATGCTACTAATACAATTTCAAGAAATTTTATGCCTTACTTAATCGGGGCGTGCGACATATATGCAGCCCCTTCCCGTCTTGAAGGTTTTGGAATGCCCCAGGTGGAAGCAGGCGCGTGCGGCAAACCAGTGATCGGAATTAAAGCCATGGGAATGCTTGATACACTTATACATGGTGAAACAGCATTTCTTGCTGAGATTGCCCGGAAAATTACTTTGGACGAAGTAATACTGGGAGATGAATCAGGTTTTGAAGATAAACACAGAGTGAAATTTACAGTTCCACGGACTGTGGATTATCGTGCAAATGTACATGATATAGCAAATTATCTGATGACTCTTATGACAGATCCTGATCTGAGAGAGAAAATGGGTAAGGCAGCAAGAAAACATGTAGTAGAAAAATTTGACTATCGTGTTGTTGCAAAGCGGTTTGTACAGATAATGAACCAGAAACTGGATATAAGATAATTGGTAGATTTTTAAATTAATAAAATGCAACCATCAAACCGGGAAGAGATTGAAATGGCAAAGAAAGCTGCTATTGAAGTATTGCTTTATAATGCCCACGGACCATTTCATGGGCTTCCACGGACTGCAGGATGGGGATATCCCGAACCATATACAAGAGATCTTATGCTTTCCATCTTTGGTATTGCTGTTTCTGAAAATCAGAAGCTTATTGAAAGTATCCGTAGGGTATTGGAAACACTGGCGAAGAATCAAACTGAACGAGGTCATATACCATCGCTGGTCCACGATAAAGAGGACCGGGGATCAAGTGATACGACTCCTTTATTTTTGCTGGGAGTTGGAATTTTCAGGAAAGTGACAGGAGAACATGGTTTTCTTAAAGAGGCAGTTGAAAAAGCACTCATTTGGATGGAATATCAGAGTCCTTCTGACCGATATCTTGTTGCACAGCAGCCAACAAGTGATTGGCGCG
>PMEC01000002.1 GCA_003155705.1 Bacteroidales bacterium | reverse complement strand
TTAGAAAGCGTCAGAAGTCAGGAAAAATTGCATGAAGCCAGACGCCTTTCCGGTTTTGTGCGAAAGACACCCAACTTAAGATTGAAGAATAATAAAATAAGCTTTCTGCTGAATAGCATTGTTTTGTGAATTAACGATAGTTATTCATCAATGAGAAAGGGAGATTCCTCGCTAACGCTCGGAATGACAGTGTATTATTAGAGTGCAGGGGATGGGAGAGCGGACCATGTTCGCTCTCCCATCCCACTCCCCCAAAAAAGACTAGGTGTCATTCCGAACGCTTCCGCCGGAAGGCGGAGAAGTGAGGAATCTCCATGAATTGTGTTATTGGTTATGGAGAGACGCCAGGATTTATATTATTCAAATAATCTATTTACTAATTATCAAATAGTTACACTTTATTAAGGCCTTTAAACCGTTCAGAACAAACGAACGCAGAATGCAGAAGTTTTAAATGTTCTGATTTCTTAGTTCGAATGTTCTTCATTCTTAATTCAATTGTCCTGCCTTAGTCTGTCCCCAGAAACTTCGGAGCCTTTCTATGTTTCGTTCCCTGCTCATACGCATAAGCAATCTCAATCAGGACAGGTTCGCTCCATGCCCTGCCGAAAAAAGTTACATCAACCGGAAGATTTTCAATAAAACCCATTGGAACAGTTATTGCAGGATATCCGGCAATGGCTGCGAGGGAAGAACTTCCTCCTACAAAATGATCTCCGAGCAGCAGGTCGGTCTTCCATGCCGGTGATCCTGTCGGACTCATCAATGCATCTAGATTATAGGTATTCATCATTTTATCAATTCCATCTTCCCTTGTTGACTTAAGCATTTTCCTGAGAGAATCTTTATACTCTTTTGATTCAAGATTTCCCTTTTTCTCAGCTTTCTCAAATATCTTCTGATCAAAGTATTTCAGTTCAATCGAATCCTTTTTGTTGAATTCAATAAGCTCTTCCAGATTCTTCACCGGAGCGCTATTATCAGGAGATCCTAAGTATTTGTTCAGACCATCTTTAAATTCATAAAGCAGCACCTGGTATGAAGCTTCTCCGTATCCTGAAGCTTTGGGAGCCTCAACTTCAACGACTTCAGCGCCCTGACTTTTCATAAATGCAACTGCCTGTCTTATAAGAGTATCCACTTTATCAGAAAATCCCATTTCATTCTTAACCAATCCTATTCGTTTCCCCTTCAATCCGTCTGCTTTCAGGAATTTAGTATAATCTATTTTGGATTTCCCCGGTGAGGCAAGCGTCTTATTATCTGTCGAATCAACACCGGTAAGGGCACTGAGGCAGATTGCTGCATCTTCAACTGTTCTACCCATTGGTCCGGGCGTATCCTGTGTAAATGATATCGGAACAATACCTGACCTGCTGATAAGTCCAACAGTTGGTTTGATTCCCACTATACCATTATTATTTGACGGGCAGACTATTGAGCCATCTGTCTCGGTTCCGATTGCAATCATACACAGGTTTGCTGAAACTGAGGCGCCTGATCCCGAGCTTGAGCCGCAGGNNGAACATACGGATTTTTTGTCTGACCTCCTATGCCGCTCCATCCGCTTGAAGAGATATCAGCTCTGAAGTTTGCCCATTCACTGAGGTTTGACTTTGCAATTATTACTGCTCCGGCATCCCTTAACTTCTTTGCGACCCAACTGTCTTTCTGCGGAAAAGAATTTCGAAGTACTGTAGCGCCGGCAGTAGTCGGCATCCTGTCATGAGTATCAATATTATCTTTCAGGATGACCGGAATGCCGTACATAGGACCCCCTATCTTACCGGCGGCCATCTCTTTATCAAGCTCCTGAGCTATCTGCAAAGCGTCGGTGTTAATACAGATAATAGAATTAAGTCCCGGGCCATTCTTATCTATCGCCTTAATTCGGGCAAGATAATCGGCAACTATCTGACTCACGGTGAATTGCCCTTCTTTATAACCCTTCTGAAGCCGGGATATTGTCATCTCTTCAAGATAAGATTTCAGATCTGTTTGTGCACCTTTATCGCTGACCGGAGAATTGCACATAAGAAGAAACAGCGCTGATGAAGTAATAAGAATTGAGATCTTATGTATTCTGGATTTCATGGTAAAGAAGATTGAATGAGTACAAATTTCAAATATTCACTAAAGTATAAAATGACTATCGGCAATGAATAACAAAAAGACCGAAAAATTTTTAAAATGCATGAACTCAACCCCCCGACCCCCTTCTCTTGCGTGCAAAAGAAGGGGGAGTGAAGCTTCTTAGCCCCTCTTTGCAAAGCAGAGAGGGGTTGGGGTGAGTTCATGAGATTAAAATTAGGAAATAATTGATTCCCAAGTACCATAAAATTCTTTGTTATTCATTCCCGATACTCAATAAGTATAAAAATAAAATCATGGAGATCTCAGCAGAAAGAATTTTTTTACAGAGACCCGGTCATTATGGAAAATCATACCTGAGTGTTTAAAAACACCTGTTGACCATATTAATCCTATTGTTCGCGGTCTAATACTGTTGTATTCATCAAAACGTGATAAAATATGAGTAAATGACATTGCTATTCAAAAAAATATTTTTAACTTGTGTGGTTAAAATATTCGTTTATTTGAGATCGTTAATTTCGGTTTCCGGGTTATAAAAAAGGTTTTGAATTTTGGATTTAATGTTTAATAATTTTTAAAATATGAACCTAAAAAGATTTTTTATCAGTATGATGGTTTTGCTGGCGTTGCATATTTTTGAATTATCTGCTCAGCAAAACTATAAGGATATCTCTGCTGGTCAACGGGTTTCAATACTAAGTGAAGCTTTCGATAACAATAGTAACGGCTGGATAACTGATAATTCATTTGTCAGCGGAAAATTTGTGAACGGTTATTTTGATATTGCCTGCAAAAATTTTAATCAAAGTACAGGGATGTCATATAGAACTATTAAGATTGACCAGACNNCACTACAGAGTTGAGATCTCTGATAATAAAAATTTGGTCATTTGTAAAAACACATCGACAGGCAAAGTTAATACGCTTTTTTCAGGTAAAGAAGAAATGCTTCTCAATGATATCGGCTTTTATAATAAACTGACAGTAAGAAAATATCAGGGTGCATATTACATATTTGTAAATGATATTCTGATCAAACAATTAAACAATTTAAATCTTCCGGGTGATCAGGTAGGTTTCAGTGTAGGACTTAATTCTGAAATATCAGTGGATTACCTTAATATTTCTTATTTAACCGGTCTGAATAAACCAGTTTTGGCTGAAAGAGGTGCTTTAAGAGCAGATTCAGCTAAGGCCCCCCCTAAAAATTTTGCTGCTGTTTTACCTCTTCCAAAAGATACTTTGAAAATTATCAGCGCTCCAAAAGATACTTTTAAATTCGCTATTAAGCAAAAAGATACTACAAATATTATCAGGCAAAATGTTATCAGAGCTATACCGGTTGCACCTGCAGGCCCTGCTATCACATGGGTAAGTCCGTCGGGTTTGACAACTCCACTGGATTCATATACCAATCAGGCAAAAGTGAGAGTTCGCATCAAATCCTCATCTGATATTCAATCGGCTCATTTCTATGTGAACGGAGCTTCCAGGGGTGACGGTATAATAATGCCTGTGCAGGGTGAAAATGGAACCTTTACTGCAGAAAAGACGATTACTCTGAATCCAGGGGAAAACAATGTATATATGGTTGCTACAAGCGCTGATGGATCAAGCAATAAATCGGATATAAGGTACTTTACCAATCCGCTTGCAAGCATGCCTGAGATAAAATGGGCATTCCCTGCACCTCCAAAGTCGATGGTCAGCACCGAAATAATCACACTGGAGGTATGTATTAAATCTGCAGCCGACCTTATGTCTGCAAATATCACTGTTGATGGTTCCCAGGTGACAGTGGCAAGAGTGTTCCA
>PMEC01000226.1 GCA_003155705.1 Bacteroidales bacterium | reverse complement strand
AAGTCCCGCTCCGGGTACAGAAAAAAGAGCGAGAGCGAGAGTGAGAGCGTGAGCGAGCACTCTCGCTCTTTTTTCCTCGCTCTCACTCAAAAACTCACTTTTCTTTTGCACTGAACTAAACTTTGAAATAAAAAGTTGCTGCTTTTGTACAACTACATTTACTAACTTTGTGGAGGATGGATAATCTATTTCACATATTCAAGATCAGTCTGGAAGAAGCCAGAAAAATTGAGGAATCACCAGAGCGAGTACATGTTCATGATTTTGAAGAATTGATTGTTGGAATCGAAGGGGAGCTTGAACATTTTATCGACTTCAAATCTGAAAGATTCATATCTCCTTTTATCAGCTTTGTCACGAAAGGAAAAGTCCATGGAGTGAAACCATGCGCTGAAAATAAAAAGTTTGACATCTGGGTAATTGAGTTCAGAAGCGAGTTTATCCCGGAGATGACTTTCCAGCTTTATTCGTATTATCACGATCACGCAAACCTCCCAATGCAGAAAGATGATAATTTCAACCGCATAGTAACAATGTGCGAACTTATGTACAATGAATCAGTTCAGAGCATACCTGATTATGCAGTAATAAGGTTATTACTTAACACTCTGTTCACCATGATTGAATCTGAAAGAAGGAAATGCATTGATCCGGACAAGCGACTTTACAATACTCAGAATATTACATTTATGAACTTTCTGAGAATTCTTGAAGAAAACTTCAGGAGACCTGAAGGAGTGGATTTTTATGCAGAGAAATTATTCATGTCATCGAGGAATCTGAATCTGATTTGTCACAATATTTTGCAGAAAAGCATTTCAGAAATTATCGAAACCAGGAAATTAATTGAAGCTAAAAATCTCCTTGTTTCAACAAATAAAACTGTTTCCGAGATAGGTTTTGAACTCGGTTACAACGAGAAATCCTATTTCACAAATGTATTCAGGAAGAAGTCTGGACAGACTCCCACCGAGTTCAGAAATGAGATGAACGGTCTTATTTCCTGAAATTACAACCTATTTACCGAAAAGTGTTACCGCTTGCGATTTGTTCTGGTGCATCTTTGTACCATGAATTTATTTACAATTAATCATATCTAAAAAGACCAAAAATGGAAACAAAAAAAGTAAAATGGATTATCGACCCGGTGCACAGTGAAATAGGTTTCAAAGTAAAGCACCTGATGATTACTAATGTAAAAGGTGAATTCAAGGAATTTGATGCCAGTATTTATACAACTGGTGAAAATTTCATGACTTCCGAGATAGATTTCTGGTTAAATCCTGCATCAGTAGATACAGGAGATACTAAGCGTGATGAACACCTGCGAAGCGTAGATTTTTTTGATGTTGAAAATCATAAGCAGATCTCTTTCACAGGAAATACCTATGAACAAGTAGATGGAGAAGGTAGTTATACTTTATATGGCGACCTCACCATAAAAGGAATAAAGAAACAGGTTAAACTTGATGTCGAATTCGGCGGTGTCATGAAAGACCCATGGGGCAATGAGAAGGCTGGTTTCACAATTAACGGGAAAATCAACAGAAAAGACTGGGGTCTGAACTGGAACGCCACCCTTGAAGCTGGCGGGGTACTGGTAAGTGATGAAGTAAGAATAAGCTGCGAAGTGCAGCTGGTAAAACAACAATAAAAGTTAAATATCATGGCAAATTCAGTATTACATAAATCAGAAACACGAGGGGACTCGGATCATGGGTGGCTTCACAGCAGACACACTTTCAGTTTCGCTGATTATTATGATCCTGAAAGGGTCCATTTCGGAATGCTCCGTGTTCTAAATGATGATACTGTGGCGGCAGGAATGGGTTTCGGTACCCATCCTCATGATAATATGGAAATAATTTCAATCCCTCTTGAGGGCGATCTGGAACACAAGGACAGCATGGGTAATGTAAGTGTTATTAAGCAAGGTGATGTACAGGTAATGAGCGCCGGAACAGGAATAACTCACAGTGAGTACAACAAAAACAAAGATATCCCTGTAAAATTTCTGCAGATCTGGGTAATTCCCAGTGTAAGGAATGTAAAGCCCCGATATGATCAGATGACACTAAGCATTGAGGATCGTCACAATAAATTTCAGCAGATCCTTTCTCCCAATAGTGATGATGAAGGAGTTTGGATTTATCAGAATGCCTGGTTTCATCTCGGGAAATTTGACAAAGGATTTATGTCAGATTATAATTTTAAAGCAAAGGATAATGGCGTTTATGGTTTCATATTGAACGGCAACATAACAATCAATGATCAGGAACTAACTTCACGCGATGGATTTGGTATTTGGGATGTGGATAAGATTGTAATAAAGGCTGATTCTGAATCTGAATTCCTGCTGATGGAAGTACCAATGAAATAAAAGTTATATGGAAAAGGAAACTTCGAGGGTTGAAGCCTTCAGCGATGGGGTATTTGCCATAGCGCTGACTTTACTGATCCTGGGAATAAAAGTGCCGGATCTTGGTAATTTTGGAACTAGTGCCAGCCTTTATAAAACACTCATAAATCTCTGGCCTTCTTACTTTGCTTTTATTCTCAGTTTCCTTGCAGTATTGATCATGTGGATCAATCATCATGGGTTTTTCAAATACCTCAGGAAAATAAATACTGCCTTCTTGTTTGCAAATGGATTTCTCCTGCTTGCGGTGACATTCATTAACTATCCCACAGCCGTTCTTGCAAGGTATTTTGAGACACCTGCTTTTAATATTGCTTCGGCTTTCTATTGCGGCTCTATGCTACTTATAAGTGTTGCATACAATCTGCTCTGGTTTTCATCAGCTTATAAGCGAAGACTGGTTAAAGATGAAATATCTGACGAACTTATTATCAAAATCAGGAATGCCTACTGGTTCGGCTTCTTTATATACCTGGCAGCGTTTATTGTTTCATTTTTTCTGCCATTTGCAGGACTGATGATATGTATTTCACTGTGGGTCTTCTGGACCTTGCTGGACTATGACAAAAAAAAATTCAAGAACTAAAATAATAAAACGATGATCTTTAAAATCCCTTCATATGACGATGTTTCCTGGGAAGCTCATCCTCTGTTCGATATGCAGGAGAAAGCCTCAGGGAAGGTCCCCGACCTATATGCTACCATAGGATATTCAGCAAATGCTCTTGGCTCTTACCTCGATTTCGTTAAAGCTCAGGCAAAAGGTACGTTTCATGCAAAAGATCGTGAGGCTGTATATCTTATTGTTTCCCAGTACAATAATTGCGAGTATTGTCTTTCTTCACATACTCTGACAGCAATCAGGCTCGGCTGGACAGAGGAAGAAACATTATTACTGAGGGCAGGAGAATATCCGGACAATAAATGGAAAGTCATATATAACTTTATCGGATCAGTAATCGATCACCGGGGTGAGGTTAATGATCAGATTCTTAACTCATTCTTTAATCTGGGATATGATAAAAAGGCATTAATTGATCTGATGGCACTCATTAATCTGATGTGCTTTACCAATTATGTCTACCGACTCACAAAAATTCCGATTAATATTCCTTTAGCAAAACCGCTGAACAATAATTAGCAAGTTTATGCCACACATATCAATTATATCGTCTAGTGTCCGTAATGGCCGAAACAGTCACAGGGTAGCATTATACTTCAGGAATTACCTAAATGATAACAAACTTGCCACTTCTGAAATTCTCGATCTGTTTGACTATAATTTCCCTCTGTTTGAAGAGAGATTGCAATATCAGGTGTCACCATCAGATGGAGCGAAAGATTTTGCTGACAGGATAAACGCTTCAGATGGTGTAATTATTGTAACTCCTGAATATAATGGTGGATACCCAGCCAGTATAAAAAATGTAATAGACCTTCTATATAAAGAATGGCATCTTAAGCCGGTTGCAATATCTACGGTTTCAGAGGGGAGCTTTGGCGGGAACCAGGCATTGATAGCAATTCAGTTTGTCTTGTGGAAAATGAAGGCATGGACTGTCCCGGCTCTGTTCCCTGTTCCTGAAGTTGCAAAAACATTTGATGAGAATGGAAATCCTGCAGATAAAAAGAAAACTGATAAAAAAGCTTCTGATTTCGTTAAGGCTTTGCTCTGGTGCGTTGAAGCCAAATCCAGGATGGAATAATTCAGGGAATGAACAGGAAAAAATTCATAAAATCATTATCTCTAATACCGTTTATCTTTACTGCAATGAATTTAAATAAATTAAACAAAATAGCTGATTCTTATAAGAGCTCAGAGAAATTACCCGTCCTTTTTGTCGGACATGGCAGCCCGATGAATGCCATTGAAGAAAACGAGTTTGTCACAGGGTGGCGTGACATTGGAAAAACCATTCCAAAGCCCAATGCCATCCTCTGCATCTCGGCTCACTGGGAAACGAGGGGCACATTTGTAACAGCCATGGAAAAGCCCAAGACTATTCATGATTTTGGGGGATTCCCAGCAGAGCTTTATGAAGTACAGTATCCAGCACCAGGAGACCCGGAGCTTGCAAAAGAAACTAAAACCATCGTTAAAATTACACAGGTTGGTCTCGATGATAAATGGGGTCTTGACCATGGTTGCTGGAGTGTGGTAAAACATCTTTATCCTGCAGCTGATATCCCTGTAATTCAGCTTAGTCTTAATTATTTTCAGTCGCCTCAATATCATTATGACCTGGGAAGGGAACTTTCATTACTTCGGAAGAAAGGAATTCTTATTATAGGAAGCGGAAACATAGTTCATAATCTTAGCCTGGTTGCATGGGATAAAATGGAAGAGCCGGGTTTTGGATACGACTGGGCAATAGAGGCAAATGAGAAAGTAAAAAAGTTTATTCTTTCAAACGATCATAAATCACTTATTGACTACAAAAAACAGGGAAGAGCTTTGAGCCTGGCAGTTCCAACAGCAGATCATTTTCTTCCGTTGCTATATTCGCTGGCATTGAAAGAGGAAAATGAAAAGATTGAAATCTTTAACGATAAGGCAGTTGCGGGTTCCTTAACTATGACTTCGATCAAAATCGGATGAAAAATAATTAATCAACTTCCATTCTTGCCAAGGTGGTAATACATCTCAAAAAGTCGCTGAACAGGTTGCAACTTTTGTCCGTTGGGGGTACAAAAAAAATCAATCCTTTGATTATTAAGGGTTGACTTTTGTTTTTGGACTGATTTGCGCCACCCGCATTTAGTACCCATAGTAATTAAGCATACTCAGGTATTTCTCTAAATATTTGTCAATCTAATCTTTAATATCCAGACATATTCACAGGGCCTGTTCCTTATATCCTGCAATTTAGCAGGAACTTTAATTGAGATTCCATCTTTTGTATTTTTCCATTTAAAAGACAGATCATTTCCAAGCATTTTAATTTTACTGCCAATCACCGGATTTATGCCTTTCAGATGCAATTCGCTGCCTGGCCATTCTTTTATTATTGCGTATATATATTGGCCGTCTTTGCTTTGAGTGTATGAAACGGAGTCTTTCGCTGGTTGTTTATACGAACGAGTAGCATAAATCCCTTCTCCATTCACCTTTAGCCATCTGCCGATATCATGCAACCTGTTTTCCTGAATTTTTGGCAAAGCTCCCTGCCCATCCAGGTTAACGATCAAAAGAAGATTGCCTCCTTTGGCAACAATATCAACGAACATATCAATTAAGGCCTTTGCACTGATCACATTTTCTTCAGTATCCTGCCAGTTATATCCAAACGATTGACTAATGCCACGGCATTCTTCCCAGGCATGAGTCGATTTTTTGTTTTCGTCAGTCAGGCTATGAAACTCACTAGTAAAAAAGTCACCTCTTACAAAACGAAGCCGCTAGGACTGATATGGTCTCTCGATAAAGATGCTACCTGGGCAAAAGATTACAAGGTTGGACGAAGTGCAAGAAGACGCGCGCTCTGGGCTCCTGAGATCCACTACATTAANNCTTCACTTTTCCAGGATGATGACGGTAAAGTATATTTTATTTACCAAAACGGATTGTTTGCAAGGATGAAGGATGACATGACTGGTTTTGCTGAAGAGCCAAGGCTGCTTACCCCTGCAAATAATAAACAGGTTGGTTTCGAAGGCGCCTTCCTGACCAAATATAATGGAAAATACATACTCATTTGTGCGGAAAGCAATAACAATAATGGAGTTCGCACATATGACAGCATGTTAGCAGTTGCAAATAATATTTACGGCCCATATGGAGACAGATACCTGGTGATACCACATGGTGGTCACAATATGATCTTCAAAACAAAGGAAGGAAAATGGATGAGCACCTTTTTTGGCAGTGATGATACATCAATCTTCAGCGAGAAACCAGGTATTTTGCCGATGGAGTTTAGCTCTGACTGGCATTTCCATCCCTTAATGCAGACATCAACTCCGGTAAATGCTCAAAAAAGAAATGCGGGTAAAGACTACATTGATATTTAAAAATACGTTAACTATTTTTTGAACCGATAGATCAGAATACCGTAACCAACTCCTGCGACCTCATTTGCTCTGGCCATCTGGAATGCCATGAATTCGTCATTTGTTGCAATTACAGGATTAGAGCACTTTCCGCCTTTATAATCGTTGAAAAAGGTAAGCCTTTCAAAGGCTTTACCAGTACCGTCAAGCCTTAGCTTCCAGATATCTACATTACCGGATCCATGACCACCAAGCCAGGAACACTGACGGTCGCTTTCAACACAGGTGTACTTTCCATCAGGGAATATACCTTCAACTTCATTATAAGTTCCCGATGCCTTGCTGAAATTAGTTACCTGCATTGTTTTCAGGTCGATGCCCATAACTGAACTGTTATTACCAGGTTCATAGCAGGTAAAAGTCATCTTTGTATCATTGTCATAGAAATCCTGTGGCTCAACAGTACAGCTCTTGTCAGGACTCTCAAATACTATTTTCCTGTTAATAAGTTTGGGAGGCACTTCCGTGAGATCAAGATCAGCAACTATTATTCTTGAAGCTCCTGCCGGTACATCAGGTATCTGATCATGCAACTCGGAAAAAGAAATTTTCATTGATATCTTGGATATTGCTGCACCTTCACTCATTTTTTGACCCAACTTAGCAGGTTTTGAACCAGGCGCTTTACTTAAATACCATAGTTCATTGTCACGGGTCCGGCTTATCCTAATATTTTCGAAGTGATCAGCTCCGATAAGTATATAATCACCATTTGATAGATGCATTACCCTTAGAAATGATGCACCAGGGACACCGCATGTAAGGCATTTGATCTGGCGGGTCTGCAGATCTATAACCATTGCATCGCCAAAGCTTTTTGCCATAAAGGCAACTTGCTTATTATCAGGTGAAATATCTGCACGCTCACCGAACCATGTGATTCTTTCTATATTTGAAGGCAACACTGCAAGAGGATCACCGGATTTCCTTATCCCTGAAGCTGTATCGTTGGCAATACTAACTTGCGGAATATTCTTAATATCCTGATTCACCTGTCCCTGAATCGTTTGCTCAACGACAAACATAATAGAAAGAGTAATAAGTAAGGATACGATTTTTTTCATTTTATGATTTTTGAAATCAAATTTAACGATTGATTAATTTTTGTGCACCCTCGGAATACCTGGTTCCATGAACCGCAATTTTTTCAGCGGCAGTTCTAATTTCTTGTAGTTCACTGGTTGAAAGTACTACTGTGGCAGACCCGAGGTTTTCCTCAAGACGGCTCAGCTTAGTGGTACCTGGAATTGGTACAATCCATGGTTTTTGTGCAAGCAACCAGGCCAACGCTATCTGGGCAGCAGTGGCAATCTTACGAGCTGCAAATTGCGAAAGCAAATCCACTACGACCTGGTTGGCTTTCCGGTTATCGGGCGACAGTCGTGGAATGGTATTGCGGAAATCATTTTTATCGAAGGTTGTGTTCTCGTTTATTTTTCCCGTTAGAAAACCTTTACCAAGCGGACTATAAGGTACGAGACCTATACCAAGTTCTTCAAGCACAGGTAGAATTTCAGCTTCTGGTTCCCGCCACCATAACGAATATTCACTTTGCAAGGCAGCAACCGGCTGTATGGCATGTGCCCGGCGTATAGTTAGCACACCTGCTTCTGAAAGACCAAAGTGTTTTACTT
>PMEC01000119.1:6239-35187 GCA_003155705.1 Bacteroidales bacterium | reverse complement strand
TTTTTTAATGCTTCCAGATTCCTTGCTGCACTTCCCTCCCTAATCAGGATCTTCATCCCCAGAGAGATTTTTTCTTCTGCTTCTTTTAAAGTACTACATTCATGATCAGTTGAGATTCCGGCTGAAACATATTTTTTTAAAGCTTCCCCTGTAAGTCCAGGCGCATGTCCATCTATGGGTTTAAAATTCTTTTTTGCTGCATTTAATTTCAACCACACTTCTTCATTATCGTAAATTACACCTGGAAAGTTCATCATCTCCGACAAATACTTTATTTCTTTTCGTGATAGAAGTTTTTCTATTTCAGTATGATCAATTGATGCTCCGCTTGATTCCATCTCTGTTGCAGGGACACAGGACGGTGCTCCAAACCAAAAATATAAAGGAACTTTACGAGCCTCATTAATCATAAAATTTACACCTTCTATTCCCATAACATTTGCAATTTCATGCGGATCAGAAACGACGCCAGTTGTTCCATGTTTTACCGCAGTCCAGGCAAACGCCGGGGGTGTAATCATCGAACTTTCAATATGAATATGTGCATCAATTAGTCCTGGTAAGATAAAGCAGGTTGGTTTTTCTTTTACTTTTTCAATAGAAAGAATTATTCCATCATTAAAATTAATTGTAGCGGGATATGTGCTTCTTTCATGAACATCAACCAACATTCCTGTGACCTTCATAAATAATATTATTTTTTGAATTACAAAATATGTTCCACGTGGAACAGTTTATCTGCCCAAATACATTAATAAAATATTTACATCTGAAGGAGAAACTCCGCTAATCCTGCTTGCATGTCCTATATTTTNNATTTTCAAGTCTCTTTATTTTTTCCGCAACAATTTTCTCTCTTAGAATATATCCCTCATATTTTATCTTAATCTCTGCTGACTCTGAAATTTCTGAAAATCTTTCAGATTTTATAGAATTCAGCTTCTCTCCTCCCTTTAATCTTTTTAAATATTCACTGAGATCTATTTGTGGCCTCATGGCAATATTAATAGCTTTCCCCTTTTGGAATATTTTGTTTGTATTCTTCTCTTCTAAAAAGTCATTTATTTCAATTGGCTCTACGCTTACTGTATTAAGAAAATCAATTATCTCCCCTATCATTTGTTCCTTTTCCTCCAGTCTTCTTAATCTTTCTTTTTGTACCGTTCCTATCTTTTCTCCAGCCCTAGTAAGCCGCTCATCAGCATTATCCTGCCTAAGAAGTATTCTGTATTCCGCTCTTGAGGTAAACATTCTGTAGGGTTCGTCAACTCCTTTAGTAACCAGGTCATCAATAAGGACTCCAATATATGATTCTTCCCTTCCCATAATAAAACTNNCTATTCTCCTGGTTTCAAGTGTTTTTTTCAGCTGAGTGGGTTGAAAAAAATCATATTCAATAGCATACCCTGGCCTGAATATTTCCACTTCTTCAAGTCCCTTAATTTTTCTTAATGCTTTTAATTGTACCTCAAGTGGTAAACTGCTAGAAAATCCATTTATATAAAACTCTGTTGTATCAAAACCTTCTGGTTCAATAAAAAGCTGATGTGAATTCTTTTCTTTAAATGTTATAATTTTATCTTCTATACTAGGACAATATCTTGGTCCCCTTCCCTTTATCCTTCCTGTAAAAAGCGGGCTAAATTCCAATCCTTTTCTTATTTCTTCGTGAACTTCTTCGTTCGTATGTGCTATAAAACAACTTTTCTCTTCCCTTAATAAAATTCCTCCATTTAAATATGAAAAGGATCTTCCTTCTCCGTCGCCCTTTTGCTCGATCATTTTTCTAAAATCTATTGATCTCCCATCCAGTCTNNAAGCCTATATGCATTAATCCGTTAAGGAAAGTTCCATTTGTCAGTACCACTGAAGATCCATAGAACCTTGTTTCAAAAGCCGTCTCCACTCCTATTGCCCTATTATCTTTTATAATTAATGCAGTTGCCTGTTCCTGCCAAATGTGTAGGTTTTCCGTATTTTCCAGGATCTTTCTCCATTCTCTTGTAAATAGTTGCCTGTCACACTGTGCTCTTGGGCTCCACATAGCGGGTCCTTTCGATCTGTTAAGCATTCTGAATTGAATCATGCTCCTGTCTGTTACGATTCCGCTCATTCCACCAAGAGCATCTATCTCACGAATTATTTGACCTTTTGCTATTCCTCCCATAGCAGGATTGCATGACATTTGTGCAAGTTTTGTCATGTCCATTGTTATTAAAAGAGTCCTTGCTCCCATCACGGCAGCAATATGGGCTGCTTCACACCCCGCATGCCCACCTCCAACAACTATAACATCATATTTAAATTCCATCTCTACATTTCATCATAAACTCTCAACCACCAATCTTCNNATATGTAAAACTCCATGAATCATTACCCTCACTAATTCAATTCTATAACTAACTTTATAGTTTTTAGCATTTCTTTTTACAGTATCAATACTTACGTAAATTTCTCCAGATAAATTTCCTTGATTTTCGTAATTAAAACTTATAACATCTGTATTGAAATTATGTTTTAAATATTTAATATTTATCTTTTTCAGTGTTTTATCATTTGTAACAATAAAATTAAGGTCACCCGAAATTTTATTTTCTTTCGAAATGACCTTTTTAACTAATTTTTCTATTTTTCTCCAGCCCCTTACCCGGAAGTCAATATTATCATAGAAAATTTTAATTTTCAAGTTTTTATATCTTTAAAAGACATTGTTACTTTATTTCCTATTTCATTAAATTCTATTTTATCTGCCAGCTTTGACATTAAAAATACTCCACGCCCACTAAGGTTTTCAATATTCTCCGGTTTAGTTGGGTCAGGAATTTCCTTAGGCTTGAATCCCTTTCCTTCATCCGAGACGCTGACTCTAAGAATGTTTCTTTTAAACGAGATTTCAATTTCAACACTTTTTGATTCATCTTTTTTATTCCCGTGAATAATTGCGTTGTTTACCGCCTCCAGGGTCGAAACAAGAATTTTTCCGTAATTATCCTGATTGAATCCTATTTCTGTTGAAATCTCATCTATTGCATTTTCAACAATTCTTAGATTTAAAATATTTGATTCAATTTTAAACTTTTTATTCATAATCAGTTATCAGTGATACTTTATACTGAATTTAAAATAATTTGTTTCAAAAAATTATCTCTTTTTTGAAATCCATATTTCAGGATCAAGGTACTTTTCCTGAAAAATCATAAATTTTAGTACTGATTTTGATCCGTTATCTATATCGCAAAAAACTTCTCCTATTTCCTGCTTTAAACCAACCATATCTCCTTGTTTTACTATTATATTAACCAAATTCTGATAAACTGTAAGGAATTTACCGTGCCTGATAATAATACCCCAATTTGCTCCTGATATTGCAAATACTTTCATAACCTGTCCTTTAAAAATACTTCTGACTTTTGTTTTTCCTAAATTTGTAATTTCTATTCCTATATTATCTTCCGTAACATAAGTAAGGACAGGGTGCTGCTGTAAACCGAACTGACTGGTAATGACTCCTTTTTCAACGGGCCAGGGAAGTCTTCCTTTGTTTTCAGCAAAACTTTCTCCAATTAACTTCATCTCGGGATTTAATTCCGCTTTTAAAGCTTTTTTCTTCTCTTCCTGAATAATTTTTTCAATTTCCTCTTCAATTTTTTGTGCTATTCTTTTCTTTTCATCTAATTCCTTTTGCAATTTTTTTTCTTTACTTCCCAATGAATTAACAATTTGTCTTTTTTTATTTTGTTCCTGTTGAAGCAGCCTCTTTTGTCCTTCTTCACGGTTTTTCAGATCAGACACATTAATCAGATCCTCCTGTAGCTTAGCTTTTGATTTTTCAATCTGATCCATTAATTCAATAATTAATTCAGCCTGCTGATGTCTGAACTTTGTAACCTGTTGAAGGTATTTTATTCTTTTATATCCCTGATTGAAATCTTTCGCAGACAGTATATATCCAATTTCCGGATTTCCCTTTTTTGCTTTATAAGAATTAATGATAGTCTTTGCATAATCCCTTCTCATAACGACAAGGTCTTTTTCCATTAGATCTACTGCTATTGAATTTAATTCTATTCTATTTGTCAGCAGAGTAATTTCATCTTTTATACCAGAAATTACTTTCTCACGCAAAACCAGTTTATTTCCGATTATTTTTAATTGATTAATGCCAGAATTTTTTTCTTTTTCTGTCTCTTTTAATAGGTTATCTACAGAGGATATTTCTTCAAGTGTTTTCTTTCTTTGATCTTCAAGATCTTTCCTTGTTTGTCCTGTAACAAATGGAATAAATATTATGCTTAGAAATATAATTAAGCCTACTTTCATTTAATTTCTTCTTTTATATATCCCTTGCCAGGAATAAACTCAATTTCACCATTCCAGGGAATTACCATTTTACTTATATGTATATGAGTATTAATTCCCTTAGTAATATCCTTAAAATCTATATCTTCCGGAAAATGTCCTCTGTCTTTCCCAAATTTTGAATATATGATTTCTATAATCTTCCCTCTATTTTTTTCTAAAAATTCGGTTGATTTTACTTTTTCATTTTTAGTATCCAGATATGATTTCCATACACCATTTTCGCTTTGTTGGGTCAAAAATATTTTATTCTCATCTTTTTCAAAACTGTTATTAACATTCTCTCCAAAATCCAAATCTCCGAATAATTTATTTAACACAAAATAAGGTATTCCATATACTCGCTCCATATCTTCGGGTTTTCCATACAATAATTTTTTCTCAATTCTGTCATTTATCACTAAAGTATCTTTCGTTATGTACATTCTGGCTCCTTCAATTCCTGCATTATTTCTAAAGCTAAACAGATATTTATCTGGTTTCTGAAACTTACAATTAAAAATAAATCTATTAAAATCTTCTTTCCTTTTTATGTACAGATTCCCTTTTTCAATAAAAAAGCCTTCATTTGAGATATTGTTATTTTTAACTTTGTTAATGATATCTTCAACAGAACTAATATTTGAATTAAATGAACTCCCGGAAACAATTCGTTTTGCAGTACATCCTGTTTGGAAAATCAATAATATAATTATTAATGATTTTTGCAATTTTCGATTTCATTTAAAAGCACATTCTTTCTGCTATCATATTTAACTGCTAATTTCCAGAATTCAATAGCTTTATCGCAGTCCTTTAAAGCTTTTTCAGTATAACCCAGATGTTCATACCATTCAGCATCAGCCTTTTCACCTTTGTTAATAACCATTTCCAGTATTTTTTCCGCCTCTTTAAAATGTCCTCTTTTGTATAAAACCCAGGCGTATGTATCCAGATAGGTAGTATTCCCTCTTTCCTTTTCAATTACTATCTTTATCATTCTCTCGGCCTCTTTTAATTCTTGTCCTTGTTCTGCCAGGTAATATGCATAATTATTTAAAATAATTACATCCTCCGGGTTGAGTTTAAGCGCTTCCTTAAATGTTTCAAAACTTTTAGTGTATTCCTTTTTTCTATAAGAAACATCTGCATCCATTACAAGTACTTGTATAAGCATACTTGTATCACTGCCAGCGAGTATTTTTGATTTCCGTAACTCTTCTTCGGCCACATCTAATTTTCCTTTTTCAATTGCCGCACTTGCATAAAGAACTTTTGCAATACAAGATCTGTTAAATTTAGTCGCGCATTCTTCTCCCATTTTCAATAATTTATCCCAATCCTTCGTCTCCGAATAAAGAAATAAAACTCTTTCCCATGCATAATAATTTTCCGGCTGTTCCTCAATAATTTCTTCAAGTCTTTTTACTGCTTTTGAAATATTGTTTTGGTTTTGATAAAATTGTGGTCTGAGAAGAATTATAATATTATCTTTTTTATTGTCTGTTTCCAAAACTATCAGTGCGAGCTCAACATCATCTGACCTCAATCTGATAAGACTGCTATCGCTTATGATCTTTGAAAAAAGAGCAATTTTGTTTTCCCGGGATATGCTATCATTTAAAATTACTTTGTTAAGTACAGGAAAAAGGTCATCATATTGTTTTTCGCTTAATAAAAAATCACTTAAAGAGAGTAATGTTTCCGGATTATTTGGTTCTTTTTCCAATAACTTTTTATAAACCGAAATAGCTTTTGTCTTTTCCCCGTTTTTTCGATAAATTTCTGCTAGTAGACCACTGTACAAAACTTCATCTGGCGCATTTTTCAGCAGTTCCTGAACCTTCTCTTCCGCTTTTTTTAAATTTCCGGAATTTATCAGATTTTTTATAATTGAAAGTGTTGTTGTTTCTGTTATGCCGTATTTCTTTTCAAAATAATTATATATCTCTTCAGCTTTGTTGTATTGTAATTTCTCAGAATACAGATTTGCAAGATTAAGTTTTATATTTTCCTTATCTGGAAAATATCTGACTGCTTTTTCATAATATATTATAGCGCTATCAAGAATCTTTTCCTGATAATAAATGTCTGCAACCAAAGTAAGATACCAGATATTCTTTTCATTCAGGCTAACTGCTTTCAGAGCAAATTTCTTTCCGTTTTTATCTGAAAGGACAAGTGCAATCTGTGCCATTTCAAAGTATGCAGCATCGCTTTGGGGATTAATTTTAACACATTGCTCAAGGTATTTTAGAGCATCTCCCGCGTTACCAAGAAATTTTTGTTTTAGAGCTTCTGTAAAAACATAATCAAATGCTGTAGAATCATAATTTTCAGTAATTCTCATGCCTGATTTGGCCGAATAGGTCTTTTTATTACAAGATTGTAAAAAAAAGAAATTCAAAACAATTACTATCAATAATATTATTGCCTTTTTCATCTTATCTTTTTCCATTATGTTCAAACACCCAGATTCCTTTGGTATTAAAATCATTTCATAAGGAATATCATCCCGGATGTCCTTTCCAGCTGACTTTTCTTTACTGTACTCCGGGAGATTCTGCTTTGATCTCTTAATAATTTTAATCTTCATTTTAGCCTGTTATTTGAACCGGAAATACCTGGTTTCGTGCTTATTATTAAAAACAATATATTTTAATAACAGATTTTCTTAAATTGTTTGGATAATCATTTGCCCTAATCTAACAAAACTGCAAAAATAACCAATTGAACTTCAAGAATTGAATATTGAAATATATAATTTTATCTATAAGTCAAAGTTAAATATCTTTGCAATCAGATTTAGTGAATATTATTAATCATATTATAGTTTTCATGAATACACTTAAAAAGATTTCCATTTTGTTTTATCTGGCACTTTTTATGTTTTCCTGTACTCCTTCAAAGGATAATAAAAATACTTTTATTTTAATGAAAACAACCCTGGGAGATATAACTTTTCGTTTGTATGATGAGACTCCGGGGCACAGAGATAATTTCATAAAACTTGTTAAGGGTAATGTATTTGAAGGGATTTCTTTTCACAGAATAATAAAGGATTTTATGATCCAGGCGGGAGATCCAGAAACAAAAATCAATTATAAAAAAGGAATAAATGATTCATTAAGTACATATACAATTCCAGCGGAGTTTCGCCTTAAGTATTTTCACAAAAAAGGTGCCTTGGCGGCTGCCCGTGAAGGAAATGATATTAATCCGGAAATGAGATCTTCCGGTACTCAATTTTATATTGTTCAGGGGATAAAATATTCTGATACCGAATTAAATCAGGCCGAACAACGAATTAACAACAACATAAAACAGGGGTTGTTTTTAAGAATGATTAAGGAGGTTTCAGACAGTAATCGTATTTCAGGAACGAATCTTGATGAAGCCCAGATTCAGGAGAAAGCTTCCCTCCGTATGTTTCAAACCATGGCAACAAATGGAGATTACAAGATACCTGAAGAACAGCGTAACATATATAAAAACATTGGTGGAACCCCTCGCCTGGACAGAACATATACGGTTTTCGGAGAAGTTGTTGATGGTTTAGATGTCGTCGACAGAATCGCATCAGTAAAAACAAATGAAAATGACAAACCGATAACAGATATTCGTATTATCAAAATGAGACTTATCCATAAATAAAACATAAATAATAATATAAACACTGATGTTGAATAAAATATCTAAATTAAGAAGCGAGGCTGAAACTGAAATTATAAGGGACCAGGAAGAACTGGAGGCGTTTCGTATAAAATATCTTAGCAAAAAGGGATTATTTTCTGTTCTTTTTGAGGATTTCAGAAATGTCCCTTCCGAACAGAAGAAAGAGATTGGCCGGCAACTAAATATTCTCAAGCAGGAGATTCAGGAAAAATATGATCTATTAAAAGAAACACTTGTTAAACAGGAAGATACGTCAACAATAAACGATCTTACCCGACCGTCTTTTCCATTTTCCCTTGGATCACGACATCCTATCTCAATTGTAAGGAAAGAGATAATAGATATTTTTATGCGCATAGGCTTTATTGTTTCAGAAGGTCCTGAGATTGAAGACGATGATCATGTCTTTACCAGATTGAATTTTGCACCCGAACATCCCGCGAGGGACATGCAGGACACATTCTATATCTCAAGAAAATCCGAGGAAGATTCCAGCCCGGACGATATTTTACTCAGGACTCACACTTCTTCCGTACAGGTAAGGGTAATGCAGAAGGAAAAACCGCCTATCAGAACTATTTCTCCCGGAAGGGTTTTCCGTAACGAAGCTATTTCCGCAAGGGCACATTGCATTTTCCACCAGGTGGAAGGATTATATATTGATGAAAATGTATCTTTTGCAGATTTAAAACAAACTTTGCTGTTTTTCGCAAGAGAGATGTTCGGTAAAGAGACCAAAATAAGATTGAGGCCATCTTATTTCCCATTTACGGAACCGTCTGCCGAAATGGACGTAAGTTGCAGAATTTGTGGTGGAAAAGGGTGCAATGTTTGCAAATATACCGGATGGCTGGAGGTATTGGGATGTGGAATGGTTCATCCTAACGTACTTGATGCATGCAATATTGACAGTAAAAAATATACGGGTTTTGCTTTTGGAATGGGAATTGAGCGAGTGGCGATGCTTAAGTACCAGGTAAACGATCTGCGATTATATTTCGAGAATGATATCAGGTTCCTAAGCCAGTTTAAGACTTCGTTTTAGAGTCACCTGATTTATATTTCATAATGCGCCTTTATTCTTCAATGATGAGTTCGTGGGTAATTTCCATAGCTTTTTTATAACTATAACTTACACCACAATATTTTCCAAGAGACATCTCTATCGCTGAATTCACTTTATCAGCAGGAATATTTTTCCCCTTAATTATATATTTAATATGCATGTGATCAAAGTGTTTCGGATTTTCATTGGTAATGTTTCCATCAACTTCGATTTTTAGTTTATTGAAATTAATTCGCATTTTCCTGAGAATTGAAACAAGATCCATTCCCGTACAGCCGGCCAGCGCGACAAGCATAAGGCTTTTTGGTTTTGGTCCGCTATTGTTGCCACCATATTCTTCCGCTGTATCTATTATTATTTTGTGTCCATTGACATTAACTTCAAAGGACATGTTTTTAATTAATTCTATACTGACGGTGTCTTTCATGCTATTTATAATCTTTCGGCCAATTTCTTACAAAAGTAAACAATTATATCAAAGCTATTTGCAATCTTTGCAGTGTTAATTTTGACAGCTGATGAAACAACATGATATATTTATTCCTTTTTGTGATAAGTGTGCTTTGGAAACAAATTCTATATTTAAACATCTCACAAGGGATGAAGCCGAAAAGCTAACATATGAAAAAGATTTTCGGCATTATAAACGAGGTGATATTTTATATCATGAAGGCAATCGTATCAGCGGTTTCTATTGTGTCAACAGTGGTATTATTAAGGTGTTTAAAACCGGGCTTGACGGGAAGGAACAGATTATCAGATTTGCCAAACCCGGTGATATAATCGCATATCGAAGTGTTCTCAGTAACGAACCTGCATGCACAACGGCCAAAGTAATAGAAGATTGCCAGGTTTGCTTTATTCCCACTGAAATACTTATCTCATTTGTAAAATCCAATCCCTCTTTTGCGCTGGAGCTTGTCAAACTTACCTGCCATGAACTTGGCGAGGCAAATTCTTATATAACGGACATTGCCCAAAAAACAGTCAGGGAAAGACTTGCCGAAGTGTTAATTCAACTTGTAACTGAATTCGGACTTGATGAACAGAAATATCTGAAAATCTCATTGACAAGGGAAGAGCTTGCCAACATTGTAGGTACTGCAACAGAATCAGTAATCAGGTTATTATCGGAATACAAAACGGATAAGCTGTTGGAGCTTAACGGCAGAAAAATAAAGATCCTCAATATAAAAGGGCTGGAAAAAATCAGTAATGTTTTTAATTAACTGATAGTTTCCCGGCTATTTTTTTATAACAAACATTAATTTATTGATTCCCGAAAAGGGTTCCCGGCTGATTCAAACCGAACGATTTACCCAGATGCCTGTATGCATTTTCTGTGGCTTCTCTTCCTCTTGGTGTTCGTTTCAGATAACCTTCCTTGATTAGAAATGGCTCATAAACCTCCTCTATTGTGCCGCTTTCTTCCCCAATTGCAGTTGCAATTGTATTAAGGCCGACCGGCCCTCCGTTGAATTTATCAATGATTACCGAAAGAATTCTGTTATCCATTTCATCCAATCCGTGATCATCTATATTCAGGGCATTTAATCCGTATTTTGTAATTTCGAGATCTATATTTCCATTTCCTCTTACCTGGGCGAAATCTCTGATTCTTCTTAAAAGTGCGTTAGCAATCCTTGGGGTTCCTCTGCTCCTGGTTGCAATTTCAACTGCTGCATCTTTGTCGACACCAATATTGAGAATTCCGGCAGATCGTTTTACAATTCCTGTAAGTATTTCTGTATCATAGTATTCCAGGTGGAATTTTATTCCAAATCTTGCGCGTAAAGGGCTCGTAAGAAGGCCCGACCGCGTTGTTGCACCAATAAGGGTAAATTTATTCAGAGTAAGCTGGACCGATCTTGCGCTTGGTCCTTTATCAATCATTATATCTATTTGAAAATCTTCCATTGCAGCATAAAGATATTCTTCAACGACTGGGCTTAGTCTGTGTATTTCATCGATAAACAAAACATCTCCTTCCTGGAGGTTGGTAAGCAGTCCAGCCAGGTCGCCCGGTTTATCAAGAACGGGGCCGGAAGTAACTCTTATATTTACCTGGAGCTCATTTGCTATGATGGTTGCCAGGGTTGTTTTTCCCAAACCCGGAGGTCCGTGCAAAAGAACATGATCAAGCGCTTCTCCTCTTTGTTTGGTTGCAGTAACGAAAACCGACAGATTATCAATAATCTGTTTCTGACCCCTGAAATCTGATAAACATAAAGGACGAAGTTGTTTTTCAAACTCTTTATCTGTTACTGTTAAATTCTCTTTTCGAATGTTAAAATTATCTTCCATCAATCTTCTATTTATTTAATAAGTTTAACATCACTTTCAGGAAGGTTTATTCTAACTCCGTTAATGCTTATCTCAATATCATTTTTATAGCCTATTGAAAGAAGCAACGTTCCTTCTTCGTCAAATTTTTTCCATGATTTTTCTCTGATGCCCATCTGATAATATCTCTCCTCTTTTATTTTGCCGTTCTCATAATAATAGAAATGTGTTCCATCCGCATTCCCCTGAGTAAAATTTCCCTTAAATCTTAATTTACCGTCAGGATAAAATGACCTCCAGACTCCGTCGCGTAACCCTGTGATATACTTCCCCTCCTCGGTGTTATTATCAGATTTATATTTCCAGTCTCCGTTTTTTTCGCCATCAGAGTACTGACCCTGCGCAATTATTTCTTTGTTGCGGGAATACTCTGTATATGCGCCATCCCTTTGGCCCTGAAAATATTCTTCTTCACGAAGCAATGAGCCGTCTTCATAATACCATTTCCACATTCCGTCAGGTCTTTCATTATTAAAAGAGCCCGTTTGTTCTACTTTTTCAGATTCGTTATAAAATTTCCAAATGCCTGATTTTCTATTATCTGTGTATTGTCCTTCAGACTGAACTTTGCCCGAAGGACTATAGTCTTTCCATTTACCATTTTTATTGCCTGCTTCATCTACAATACCTTCTGAAAGCAATAAACCATTGTCATTATAAATTTTTGAATTTGTTACCTTCCCGTCGGCGCTGTACTCCCTATGGATCCCGACAGGGACCTTATTTCTATAAGGCCCGCTGTAGATCAGTTTCCCTGACTGATCATATTTATTAACAATCTCTATATCAGGCTGATCTTCAACATTTGATTTTACAATGGAACCATTTTCATATAACATCGTAAGAATCAGATTACCCTTTATATCATATTCTTTATAATAACCGTGAAGCAGATCGTCTTTAAATGTTTTTTCAGATTTTTTTCCACCTGATGGATAAAATTCTTTCCAGTCTCCCTGTTTTAATTTGTTGTTATCTGTTCTGTTGATTTTTTCCCTGCTTACAAGAAAATCATTACTGTATTCCAAAAGAGTAATAATGTTTCCGTCTTCATTAAATTCCTTGGACAGACCTTCCTTTTTCCCTCCATTATATAAAAATGTCTGTTTTATTTTATGATCAGGAAAATAAGTGTACGCCGTACCCTCTTTTTTATCCCCTGCAAATAATTCTTTTGACCAGATATATAAACCTTCTGCCGGATCTTTTTTATAGGTAAAATAATATCCGTTTTTCTTTCCGAAAAGATAATTTATTTTCTCTATAGTATCTCCTGTCTGATCATAGAATACCCATATACTGTCCAAAAGAAAATTAGTGCGCTTGCCCTCTGATTTTTTTACGCCGGTTACGTAATAGCTTTTCCAGAATCCATCTGGTTTTCCATTTCTTATTAATCCTTCGCCGGAAATAGCTCCGTTCGGGTACTTATAAACCTTGTAACCGTCTGACATACCTTCGTTGGTCTGTGAAAACAGCAAAGTTGAAGTAATAAGGGTGATAAAACCGAATGTCAGAACTAGTTTCTTCATAAATTAAAGTCCTAGTTTTTTAGAAATTTCCATCATTCTTCTTATGGGTTTTCCTGCATTAGCTATAATTTCATTATCAAGATTAATTTCGGGGCTTTCATTTTTCAGACAATTATAAATTTTTTCGAGAGTAATTAATTTCATAAAGCTGCACTCGCTGCATCCGCATGTTGAATCTTTTGGAGGGACAGGCAGGTACATTTTATCGGGATTTGATTTTTTCATCTGATGAATGATACCCGGTTCAGTTGCCACAATATAGATGATTGCATTATCATTTTTTGTAAATGATAGCAGGGAAGATGTAGATCCTATAAAATCAGCAACCAATCTGATCGGCATTTCACATTCCGGGTGGACTATAATTTTAGCATCAGGATATTTGTCTTTAAGTTTTACTATACCTTCAAGTGAAAATTCTTCATGAACATGACATGTACCGTTCCATATGATCATATCTCGTCCTGTTTTATTAAGAACATAATTTCCAAGATTACGATCAGGAGCAAATATTAGTTTTTCATCAGTAGGAAGAGATTCAACGATTTGCACTGCATTAGATGATGTACAAATTATATCTGACAAAGCTTTTATTTCTGCTGTTGTATTTACATAAGAAATAATGGTTCTTCCTGGATTTTCATCAATGAATTTTTTAAAATCTTCAGCCTTACATGAATCTGCCAGTGAACAGCCTGCATTCATATCAGGTAAAAGAACTTTCTTTTGAGGAGCAAGTATTTTTGCAGTTTCCGCCATGAATTTTACTCCTGCAAAAAGTATAATATCTGCACTATTGGAGGCAGCTTTTTGAGACAAAGCCAGGCTATCGCCAACAAAATCNNGCTATATCCTGAATATCTCCTGTCTGGTAATAATGAGCCAGAATAATAGCATTTTTTTCTATTTTCAGTTTTTTAATTTTATTTACTATTTCAGGAGTTGAGCCCATTTCCTCAAATTAATTTCAAATTCAATTTTTATGAACAACTATGTATATTCTTAAAATATTTTTAAATATAATTTATGATGAATATAATAGTCTGTTAGTATTGTTCAAATTTAATGTTGATTTTATTTGTAATTATCAGATTTAATAATCAGAAAACAACTTTTAAACAGTTCAAAAAACATACCATTTTTGAATATCAATGAATTAGTAAATTAATTAACAATTGTTAATATCTTGTTTTCAGTAATAATTTCAAAACAAAAGTAACAGTTTTACTGTTTAATTAAAGTTCATAGTTGCTGTTTATTTATCAAAAACTCTTTTGTTTATTGACAAAATAATCTGCGTAAAATTTAATCCCCTTTTAATAAAGAGTTTTCAACAGCTTTATACGACTCTTTTATCATTTTATTAACATTTTAGAATGAGACCTAAAGTTAACATTGATATAAAATAATAATGTATTAAACAATTACTCCGCTGTAATGTTATATGGAAGGTTATAATATTTGCATAAAAAGATAAAAGCATATTATTTTCTTTTTTTAAGTCATTTCTTTTATTTTGCACAATATGATTCTTTTATTAATTAATTCATATTCACGTGAAAAATAAGAAAATAGCAATTGCTGCGGATCATGCAGGATATTTCCTTAAAGAAAAAATCATTAAGTATTTAATCGGGGAAAAGTATAAAATAAAAGATTTTGGAAGTTATACTGACGAAAATGTTGATTATCCTGATTATGCACATCCACTTGCATTGGCAGTTGCCAGCGGAGATTTTGATTTTGGAATTTCCATTTGCGCTACAGGTAACGGGATTAATATGACAGTAAATAAACATCAGGGAATAAGAGGTGCTTTATGCTGGAATGAAGAAATAAGCAAACTTGCCAGAGCCCATAATGATGCAAATATATGTGCACTACCAGGGCGATTTATTTCAGAATCAGAAGCACTATTAATAGTTAAAACATTCATTACCACTGATTTTGAGGGAGGCCGGCACAAAAAAAGGATCGATAAAATTCCTGTCAAAAGTTATTAAAATGTTATCCAGTTCATCAAAATATGCTATCAGGGCGGTAACATATATTGCCAGCCAACCGCAAAACAATGGCAAAATAGGAATTAAGAAAATATCCGAAGACCTTAATCTTCCTACTCCTTTTCTAGCTAAGATTCTTCAATTATTAGCCAGACAAAAGATTCTTAATTCCTCAAAAGGACCCCATGGCGGATTCTCATTATTGCGCGACCCCAAAAAAATCACTCTTCTGGATATAATAACGACAATTGACGGGAATGATATTTTTGATAATTGTGTTATTCATAATATGCCTTGTAAATCTGTTGATGAGAATAAACTAAAATGTCCGATCCATGATGATTATTTCAAAGTCAGGAACGGAATTATAAAATTTTTTACCAACAAAACCATTTACAGCCTGGTTAAGTCAGCAACAAAACAGGAAAAAATTTCGATTTAAATTTTCTTTTTTACAAAATGGTGAAATAATCTCCAGACAATCAGTGCAATAAGAATTCCGATAAGATCAAAAGCTGCATCAAAAAATTCACCGTGCCTGGTTAGTGTAAACCACGATTGAAGAAATTCGATTAAAATGCCATAAGCAAAAGGAATAATTGCTAAAAGAAACAGATTCTTGTTGTTTTTTACCATTGACCTGTTTTCGTAGAGAAGGACTATTGTCAATCCAAAATACATACATAAATGAACAACTTTATCAATGTACGGGAAGTCAAAAACATTAACTTTATCGAAAGTATCGGAAGGAGCAAGGCTTAAATAAAAAATAACAAGAGCTGTTAAAATCGATAATATATTCTTTTTGACCGTTTTAATCATTTTGAAAAATTTAATAAAAAGACTGGCAATTTATTTATATTTTTAGTTTTGTTTAAAATTATGGCAGGAATTTATATNNCACATACCATTTTGTAAAAAAATCTGTTCATACTGTGATTTTTACAGAATTATCCTGCCGGAAGATTATTCTTTATTTATTGATGCCTTGCTTTCTGAAGCTGAAATGCGTCAGAAATACCTTGCTGATGAAGTCGTTTCCACAATATACTTTGGAGGAGGAACTCCGTCCGTTCTTTCTTTGGAGGAGATCCGCCGCATTCTGGACCGGCTTTCGGATCTTTTTACCATAGATAATGATTGCGAAAGAACAATCGAGCTGAATCCTGACGATATAGACCCATCTTATTTAAACGGAATAAGGAAACTTGGCTTTAACAGGGTTAGTCTGGGAATACAATCATGGCGCGACAAGGATCTTATTTTGCTCAACAGGCGGCATAATGCCGAACAGGCAGAAAAAGCACTTACCGATACACTTAACGCCGGTTTTGAAAATGTTACAGTTGATTTAATTTACGGAATTCCGGGAATGTCTTCTTTAGATTGGATTTCAAATCTTGATAAGACATTTTCTTTTGACATAAAACACCTATCGGCTTATCATCTTACGATTGAACCCGAAACTACATTTGGTAAAATGAAGAAAAAAGGAAAACTTTCAGAAATAGATGAAGAGGAGAGTGCGAACCAGTTTAATATTCTGATAGAAAAAGCAGAAAAAGCAGGTTTCATGCAATACGAGATTTCAAATTTTGGCAAGGAGGGTTATTTTTCGCGGCATAACACAAGTTACTGGAAACAAATAAATTATCTTGGACTTGGACCATCAGCACATTCATTCAATAACTATTCGCGTCAATGGAATATTAAAAATGTCAAAAACTATATTAATTCGATCAGGAATAATAAATCTTTTTATGAAGGAGAGGAGTTAACCACGAAGACTCGTTTTAATGAATACATAATGACCTCATTAAGAACAATGTGGGGAATAGATCTTGACTTTGTAGAGAGGGTATTTGAAAAAGAGGGGTATGATTATATAATAAATACGGCAGGAAAATTTAAAGATTACGGTCTGATGAAACAGGAAAATAAAAACCTGATCCTTACAACCCAGGGTAAAATGATATCCGATAACATTATTTCAGAATTTATGATGCCGGGAGAGGAATGATCATCTTTTTGTAATCAGAAATGAACACCCGCCAATAACAGCTCCGTCAAGGTACAGTTCCGCCTTATAACTGCCGATAATAAAGTCTTTGTTTTTATCCACGAAAATACACATATCAATATCCTGATTAATATATTCAACCTGGCGACTGGCAGTAAAAATCATCTTTGATCCGTTAAAATCAAACAAATTGTCCGGAGTTGTTGCAATTGCAAGAGAATCAGGCCTTATAACTCTAAGATAGACAATTTTTTCTCCGGCTTTTGCTATAGGATTTTCACGTAAGGTAAAACATATCCTGAGTTTATCTATCCTGTCAAGCCGGGTCGTTTCCTTTCTGCTTTTATTGAGTGCAACAGCTACTATATCTTTTGCCTGAATTACGGAAGCAATCTCTACCTTGCTGCTTAGTTCTTCCCTTACTTTAGAAAGCGCCACATTTGTTTTCTTCACAGTTGTGATCTGCTCTTTTATATCCTGATTTTCAGCAACAAGAATTTTATTCCGGGTATTCAGAGAGTCAATCTGAACAATATAGCTCTTCATTATTTCTCTCATGGTTGTAATCTCGCCTTTGTACCTTTTTATCAACTGAACATTTGAAGCATTGACAGCAAGAAGTTGCAGAATCCTCGATTTTTCCTTTTGAAGCTTAGCGTTTAGACTGTCATTATTGGATCGCAAAGTATCATAACCATGAACCATAAGTTTAAGTTCGTTAGCCAGAGAATCCTTTTCCTGTGTCAGAACAGTCTCCATTTCGATCATTCTTTTCTTCTGGTCGAAATAGCTATAAATAATGAATGCAAGAGCTAAAGCCAGGACAACAGCAATAAATATAAGAAATAGCGGAGATCCCTTTTTTTCAGGCTCTTCCTTTATTGTACCAATAATTGTATCAGACATTATGAAGTATTTAAAAATTTGATTTTCAACGTACAAAATTAATAATATCCGATTATTTTTATACTATCCGTCCCATTGATTAAATTTACACAGGAAAACGAACTTGTTAATTATTTATAAACCAATCATATGAAATACCTGGGTGCCCATGTAAGCGCTTCCGGAGGCGTTGAAAATGCTCCGGTAAATGCCAATAATATAGGTGCCAGAGCATTTGCTCTGTTTACAAAAAACCAACGGCAATGGTTTTCAAATCCATTGACGAAAGCCAGTATAAAACAGTTTCGCGAGAATTGTGAAAAATTTGATTATCAGCCATTTCAGATTCTTCCTCACGACAGCTACCTCATAAACCTGGGACATCCGGAAAAGGAACCACTGGAAAAATCGAGAAAATCTTTCCTTGATGAGATGCAGCGTTGTGAACAACTTGGCCTTGACCGGCTGAATTTTCATCCTGGCAGCCACCTTAAACAAATAGGGGAGGAGGAGTCTCTGAAAATAATTGCCGAATCGATAAATATTGTTCTTGACAAGACAAAAGGAGTTACTGCTGTAATTGAAAACACAGCAGGACAGGGATCAAATCTCGGTTATAAATTTGAGCATCTGAGTTTCATTATCGAAAAAGTTGAAGATAAATCACGTGTCGGGGTTTGCATAGATACATGTCATGCCTATACTTCAGGATATAATCTAAAGACAACAGACGGATTTACTGAAACATTCAGACAATTCGAAAAAATTATAGGTTTAAAATACCTTCGGGGAATGCATATAAATGATTCAAAAAAAGAATTGGCGACTAGAGTTGACCGTCATGAAAATATAGGGAAAGGTTTTCTGGGTGAAGATGTATTCATGATGCTTATGAATGATGTTCGTTTTGATAACATGCCGCTCATACTTGAAACACCTGATGAATCGTTATGGGAGGAAGAAATAAGGAGACTGTATGCCCTTGTAAAAAAGGGGACTGATTAAAAAGGTCTTTTTAAAAGGATTTTAACTTTTTCAGCATCTCTCGGTTAGCTCCGGCTATTTTATATTTTTTGAAAAATCAAGACGAAAGAATAGATTTAATATTTACAGATTTCAGTTTTTCTTTAGTTGCATTATATCCAACCGCGTATACTTCTTCGGCTTTTTCCGGATCGAGTATTTTATAATTACGTAATGAGGGAGGAGCGATGAACAGATCAAACTTTTTTGCTTTTTCCCCTACCTCTTTTGACATGCTGAGCAAAAAAGATCTTTCCGCAATATTTATAAGATTGGTAACATTTTCCTGATATCCTGTCGGATTAACAAAAGAGCCAATAATAAAACGACAGCTGTTTTCTATGGGCTTGATTGGAAGATTATCAAGGACACCGCCATCAACATAATGTTTGTTATCAAGAACAACTGGCTTAAAAAGAACGGGTATGCTTGCAGAAGCAATTACAGCATTCAATAATTCTCCTGAACAAAAGTAGTCGACCCGGCCATTGTTAAGATCTGTTGCCGCCACAAACAGTGGTATTTTAAGTTCCTCAAAAATTTTTGCACGGAGGTTGTTCCTGAGAATTCTAACCATTCCGGCTATTTGCAAAAGCCCGTCTTTTGGAACTGTAGGTCTGATATAACGCAACCGGCTGGTTGAATTGGTAAGATTAAGGATCTCTTTTGGCGAGTATCCATCTGCATATAATGCGCCTGCAATTGCCCCGGCGCTGGTTCCGGAAATAACATCAGGAAAAATACCGGCTTCATTCAGTGCCTGAATTACTCCAAGATGAGCAAAACCTCTTGCCCCGCCGCCACTGAGGACCAGTCCTATTTTATATTTATCTTTTGACATGACTGCAAGACATAATTTTCTTTAATGAAAAAGAAGTTCAATCAGAAGCTTTATGTTAAAAAAAGTTACAATAACAGCAATAACAGATAATGAGAAAATAAGATAAGGGCCGTTTGCATATTTACCCATTACTTTTTTTGAAGAGGTAAGATAAATTTGAAGTAAGACCGTAAATGGAAGCTGGATACTTAGAATAACCTGTGAAAGAATTAGCGCTTTGAAAGGATCCCCAATAAAAAAGATAATTACCAATGCGCCAAGAAGAGATATCACGATTCCTGTCCGCGTATGGTTGTCAAGGATATTATAGGGTTCTTTGTATAACCCGGAGAAGATGGACCCTCCGGCTATTGCCGAAGTGATTGATGAGGCGATTCCGGAAAACAGAAGAGCAATTGCAAAAATAATTGCAGCGCTCTTTCCCAGAAGCGGATGAAGAAGGTTTTGGGCTTGCTGCAATTCATCAACTTTTATGTTATTATGAAAAAAAGTCGCGGCAGCGAGAATTATCATTGCGCTATTAATTGCCCAACCGACAATCATTGAAAAAAGAGTATCTGCAAACTCAAATTTAAGCTGTTTTTTAATGACAAGAGGGTCCTTCAAATTCCATTGGCGGCTTTGAATAATTTCTGAATGAAGAAAAAGATTATGCGGCATAACCACAGCGCCCAAAACACTCATCAGCAATAATATAGAACCATCAGGAATAACCGGTTTCACGCAGGAGATAGCAACTGCAACCCAGTCGACTTTTACTAAAAATAACTCATAAAGAAAAGAGAGACCGATAATTGAAACAAAACCAATAATCCACTTTTCAATTTTATTATAAGAGTTGGTCAGAAGCATAATGATCACGAAGGCAGTTACTAAAACGGCACCGATTTTAACCGGAATATTAAACAACATATTTAATGCAATGGCACCGCCAAGAATTTCTGCCAGAGATGTTGAGACAGACGCAAGTACGGCAGAGGATAATACAGCCTTTGAAACACCCGGTTTTAAATATATTGTTGCTGCCTCTGAAAGACACAAACCTGTGACAATTCCTAAATGGGCCACATTATGCTGCAAGACAATGAGCATAATTGTCGAAAGAGTAATTACCCAAAGCAAAGAATAACCAAAAGCCGAACCAATCGCTAAATTTGCAGCCCAGTTGCCGGGATCTATAAAACCAATAGTCACGAGCAATCCCGGACCGATATATTTAAAAATATCGAGCGCACCAAAAACCGGCTTGTGATCCTTTCTTTTAAAATCACTTAATAAATTGGTCAACCCCGTAGAAAATTTTGTCCACATCTTATGTAAGTTAACACCTGTTCCGGCGATGCAACAAATATAAACAATGATTAATAAATAACATTAATGACAGACATTTAAGCGAACATTAGTTCTTTTATAATACATTTGAAAAAAATACAAAAAAAGCCATTCCGGCTTGCAAAAGTTGAATAAGAAATTATGGATTTAGCAAAACTCAGTCCGGCTGTTGATAAGAAAATTCTGGTTCTTCTTGCCGGTCTAATGTGGTGTGGCGTAGGGATCATGCTGATTGCGTTTGCAATCTCATGGCTTAATAAATATGAAGGTTCGGGGAAATTAATTTTATATTTATGCGGTTTTATTGCTGCGATGCCAATACACTTTTGGGGATTCATCAAAATCGCTGAAAAGAATTTAAACCGACTGCTTCCATTGACTGAAAAAAAATGTGTTTTTTCTTTCATGACATGGCGGAGTTATTTTATTGTCATAATAATGGTTTCGATGGGTATTACTCTTCGTCATTCTGCCATTCCAAAACAATTTTTATCGGTTTTGTATAACGGGATTGGCCTGGCTCTTTTTCTGTCGGGTCTGCGATATATGAAATTTTATGTAAAACTCATGAAGAATGAAATCGGCCCCATGATTCAGGACTAAAGTTCTTGTAAATGAGCACTATCCGTCGTTGGCTAAAGCCAACAGTAATTGAAAAACAATAAATTTTTAATAATTTAATAATATGGCATTTACATTACAACCCGGCGAAAAAGCCATAAAATTCAGCTTGCCCGCAACAGACGGGAAAAAGTACAGCCTTGCAGATTTCAGCAGTTATAAATATCTGGTAGTATTCTTTACCTGTAATCATTGTCCTTATGTAATTGGTTCAGATGAAGTTACAAGAGGGACTGCAGAAAAATACAAACCATTGGGAGTTGGATTTGTTGCAATCAATTCAAACAGCGAAAATACCCACCCCGAAGACAGTTTTCCCAATATGGTCACAAGGATGGAGAAATATAAATTTCCATGGGTATATCTTTACGACAAAGACCAGAATGTTGCGCGGGAATACGGAGCTCTCAGAACGCCGCATTTTTTCGTTTTTGATGAAGAAAGAAAGCTGGTTTATACCGGAAGGGGAATGGACAGTCCGAGGGATACATCAAGGATGACAATAAATAATCTGGATATGGTTCTGGATGAGCTCACCGGGGAAAAACAAATATCTGTATCGATCACAAATCCAATCGGCTGCAATATCAAGTGGGATGGCAAAGACGCCCATTGGATGCCTCCCGATGCCTGCGATCTTGTCTGACATTTTATAATTACTGAGGATATCGTAAATTTTCAACCGATTTGATTATTATGCGTAAGACCGTCATCTTGATTCCTGCAATATTTCTTTTAACAATTCTGGTACTGGTAACCTTTTGGGAATCGTTTGATAATAATTTTGTTGATTGGGACGATTATACCTATGTGGTTGATAATAATCTTGTCAGAAATCCAGAAGAAACCACGTTGAAGGAAGTATTTACCAAGACGGTGTCTTTAAATTATCATCCTCTTACAATTCTGACTTTAAGATGGAATAACAATAAATGCAGCAATTGTCCGGAAGGAATATCTCCGGCACCGTTTATCAGGTGGAATGTTATTATTCACATATTAAACACCCTGCTGGTTTTTATTTTAATCTACTTTCTAAGTAAAAAAAAGGTATTAGTTGCATTTATTGTGGCGGCTTTATTCGGTGTGCATCCTATGCATGTTGAATCTGTTGCCTGGATCTCGGAGAGAAAAGATGTTCTATATACATTTTTCTTCTTATCCGGTTTAATTACTTACATAAAGTACCTTAATGTAACAGATAATAATAAAAAAAAATTTATCTGGCTGGCGGCCACATTTGCCCTCTTTGTTATTTCCTGCTTATCCAAAGCAATGGCCGTGGTATTCCCTTTGGTTTTACTGCTCATTAAATTCTGGCAATATCAGCCAACTGGTAATAATCAAGTGAAAGAATCAATAAAAGAGACAATTTCATTAAAAAATATAATACCGCTGATCCCATTTTTCGTGACTTCTCTGATTTTTGGAATAGTGGCAATTTCCATAAATAAATTAAACACCTTTACTATTTTACACAGGATACAATTCGCCACCTATGGGTTTTTAATGTACATAGTAAAGTTCTTTTTCCCTGGAAATCAGCTTGCCATTTACCCGTACCCCTCACAAGCAGAATATGATACTGCCACAATAGGTCTCTTGCTTAAGCTGGCGCCATTTGCATTTATTTTGCTTTCGGTGCTGGTCGCTTATTCACTAAGAAAGACCAAATTGTTCGTATTCGGAATGGGATTTTTTCTTGTAACAATAATTATGGTTCTGCAATTAATATCAGTCGGAGTCGCTATTATGGCAGACAGGTACACATACCTGCCATATATTGGCCTGGCTTTTATTCCGGCTATGCTTATTGGCGACAAAGTCATGTTAAAGCGAATTCCGATATTTGTTTTTACATGTGTTTTTATTATTGTAATGATATTCCTTGCACGAAGACAGACAAGCGTATGGCGAAATAGTGAGACTTTATGGTCCAAAGTAATTGATAAATACCCGGCAATGGAAACAGCAAGAAGCATCAGGGGAATTTATTGGGAGAAAAAAGCAGAAAAAGCGCCTAACGCCCAAACACAAAATTATTTTGAAGACAAAGCATTTGAAGATTTTAAAATTGCAATTAAAGCAGGAACTCCGCGGGCTGATGTATATGAAGGTGCCGGTTGTATATACGGGAAGTGGGGAGATCTTAATAATGCACTTTTCTGTTTTAACAACGCAATCAGGCTAAAACCACNNGCACTTCAAATATTGACAAACAGATATATTCTTTTCCTGAGCACAGGAAAATTTAAAGAAGCCACTCAGGATCTTGATTATCTTATATCGGTTGATGGTAATAATTTTATTTTCTATTACAATAGAGCTCAGGCCAGAACACAACTGAACGACATTCAGGGAGCAATATCAGATTACAAAAAAGTGCTTACTCTACAGCCCAATGATCAAATGAGCAAAACAGAGCTTCAGAAACTATTGAAAAAATGAACTGTTAATTTATTAGCAATAAAACTTGTCCAGGGCCTTTTCTTTATATTTTTCACAAAATAGATTTTCAGGGGGCAAGTCGTTCAATTTTCCAGATATTTCCTTTAAGTGTGTATGCAATTCTGTCATGCAGACGATGTTTCCCCTCCTGCCAGAATTCAAACCAGATAGGATTGAGTCTGAATCCTCCCCAATAAGGAGGCCTGTCGATAGATTCATTTTCGAATTTATTCCTGAAATAGTCGAATTTGTTTTCAAGATATTTTCTGTCTGGAATTACAGAGCTCTGTTCGCTAGCCCAGACAGAGATATTATTTTCAGCCGGACGGGTTATAAAGTAAGAATCAGATTCCTTTTTGGTAACCCTCTGAACAGTTCCTTCAATCCTGATTTGCCGATTCGATTCCGGCCAGTAAAAAAGAAAAGTTGCATTAGGATTAGCCTGAATATGTTTTCCTTTTTTGCTGTTGTAGTTAGTAAAAAAAACAAAACCCTTATTATCATATTCTTTCAGCAAAACAGTCCTGACAGAGACCTTGCCATCCAATGAAGCAGTTCCAAGGCTCACCGAATTCGGAATAGAAATATCACTTGCCAACCGGTCTTTATACCATTTTTCAAATTGACTGAAAGGGTTCGGATCAACTGAATTTTCTGATAATATATAGTCTCTTTTATTCATTTTTATATCTTAATTCTCTGAATATGCGGTAACACTGTGAGAGCTTGAAGATCGTCCAGTAATTAACTCTATTCATCAGGCATTGTTCAAAAAGGGAATAAAAAATCACATCTTATTTATAATATTGTAAAAATTTATCTGTTCAATATTGATAAAAACTGGAGGAAAATCTATGCTTTACCGGCAACTTAATAAAACAGGGGTTGATCTGTCGATTCTGGGATTTGGGTGTATGCGGCTCCCCACAATAGACCACAAACATGATCGGATAGATTATCCAAAAGCAACCCAATTACTCCATTATGCAATTGAGCATGGCGTCAATTATGTTGATACTGCCTATTTTTATCATGCGGCAGTCTTCGGACAACGTGGTGAGAGTGAACCCTTTGTTGGGGAAGCGCTTTCCGGAGGGTGGAGAAAAAAGGTTCATCTGGCAACCAAGATGCCTCTTTTTCAACTCAGACAGAAGGAACAGATGAGTCTGTTTCTTGAAGAGCAATTGGAGCGATTGAAAACCGACTATTTAGACTTCTATCTGCTTCACGGGCTTAATGGAGAAACATGGGACAGAATGAGGGATCTTGGTGTAAGGGAATTCCTGGATAAAAAGAAAACAGAGGGAAAACTAAGGTTTCCTGCATTTTCTTTTCATGGAAAAGCTGAAGATTTCATCCGTATTTGCGACGATTATAACTGGACCTTTGCACAGATACAGTATAACTATATGGATATAGATTTTCAGGCAGGAAATAAAGGACTTAAATATGCCGCGGACAAAGGAATAGGAATAGTAGCAATGGAACCGTTGAAAGGTGGCAAACTGGCCCAGAATCTTCCCGCAGAAATGAAGGCGGTCTTAAATACTTCTGCTATTAAAAGAAGTCCGGCGGAATGGGCATTGCGTTTTGTGTGGAACGAGGCCGGCGTGTCAAGCCTTCTGTCAGGAATGAACAGCATGGAGCAGGTTACGGAAAACATCAAAGTCGCTGATGACGGAATTCAGAATTCCCTCAGCACAGATGAATTATTGATGTTTGACACTTTGCGAAAAGCTATGGGAGCAAGAATAAAAGCAGATTGCACTGACTGNNAATGCAGCCATCTGGAATGACCCGAACCCATGGATGACAGGATATACACAGGTAAGAGGCAAGGCAGGCAAATGTACAGAATGCAAGGAGTGTGAGGAAGTGTGCCCCCAGGAACTCCCGATATCAACACTTATGAAAGAAGCCGTTTCTTTATTCAGGGAATAAGAAAAAACAGATTAATTTTTATCAGATATAGATTTTGTTAATCCGGGTTTTAATAAGCTGAATTAAAAATCAATATAAAATTGGTGATCCAGGAACCTCCTTATTCCTGAATCACCAATTGAGACAGTAAATAGCATTTACTTCAATGTCTCTATATCCAAAATCATAAAAGAATTTGGTTTTACCGCTGGCCGGCGGTTGGCTGCAGTTGGGGCAGTCTCATACTCTGCTGTTGTCAAGTACAAGTGATGAGTAGTTTTGTCAATAGCAATGGTTTTTGCTCCTGGTTGTGTTGTCACTGTTTCAAGAACTTTAAAACCATTGGCGTTTTCTTCCTGAACCACGGTTATCGAACCCTCGCCGTTGGAAGCATATGCCCGTTTCTTTCCGGGATCAAATGCTACTCCGTCACAACGATCGCCAATGGGCAAAGTAGTGATAATCTTCCCGGTTCCGGCATCAACAACAACCATTAATTTATTACTACAAACGCTGAATAAACGATGATTTTCATTGTCTAATGCTAAACCACTTGGTCCGTCACCCGGGGCGATAGGCCAATGTTGTTCCACTTTCAGGGTTGTCGTATTAATAGCATTGATGACACTTTTATCTTCAATGTTTATGAAAATTTTCCCTTTACCATCTGTTACCGAAAATTCAGGTCTTCCATCAAGTGGGATAGTAGCTACAACCTTATTTGTTTTGGCATCTATGACTGTTGAATTGTTACTTCTGCCATTGCAGGTAAAAACTTTTTGGGAGAACGGATCATATAAGATTGCATCGGGGTTTTGACCGGTAACCGATACTTTGGTAATAACTTCAAGAGTTTTAAGATTAAAAACAGTTACTGACGAATCCCTGCCATTACTGGTAAAGCCCTTATTCAGATCATTAGCTATAGCAATTCCATGGATTCCTTTTGTATCCGGAATTGTTCCGGCCAATTTCCCTGTCTTAATATCTACTGCCTGTGCCACTGTTCCGTGCGACACAAATATTCTTCCGTTGACTTCATCAACATTGAGATAATCCCAGCTGCCTTCACCTTCTACATGAATTTTATTTCCAATTTTGTAGTTTGATTGTGCTTTCAGGCCGGCGCTGCTCATTATCAAAGCAGCGGAAAGGAGAGTAAAAATTGTTTTCTTCATAATAATAGAGTATTAAGAATTAAATTGGACAATTAAAAGCAAATTGTAAGGTTACAATTCAATTTTGTATTAAAACTGAAGTATTGATAAGAGGGGAGTACCTGAAGGACAATACATATTGTTTCAGATTCAATTACAGATGTATTTTAGGTTTATAATTTATTGTCAAACTCGAGCTCCTTCTTTTTCTTCTGATTTCCGAATGTATATGTAAAGCCGGCATATATTATCCGTGCACTACGACGTCTTATAATTTTCTCGTACAATTCCGGGGTATCTATCAGGGTCCTGTTTCTCAGAGAATTAAACACATCCGAAACAGTCATTATAAATGTCATTTTACTTTTAAACAATTCTTGCTTCAGCCCTGTGTTCATTACAAAAGACGGCAATTGTTTCCCCTGAGGAGTAAGTGTTTCGGCAATATAACTTGATGTTACCTGAAGCACCGTGCTCTTTGTAAGGTCAATACCGGCACTCAGATTTGCACTCCATGAAATAATTGATTTATTGCTGCCATAACCAAGACTTGAGGCATCAATAGAATTATAATAAGTATTGGTACTTAGATTTAAAGTTGCCAGTTTTCCTATTGAAGTTGAAAAAACCAATTCTAATCCGGCAGATCTGCTTTTTGAGAGATTTTCGCGAGTGGTAAGTTTAACAGTATCGTTAATAAACCTTACAAGATCAGTCATCGCGTTGTAAGTATAACGATAATAGATTGTTGAAAGGAATGTTGTCTTCTTTTTCTTGTATTGATACCCAAACTCCACAGAATGAACATCGGCGGGTTTAAGGTGCGGGTTCCCGATACGTAGATTATAAGGATCCTGCCATTCCGGGAACGGATTCAGGTCATCACCCTCCGGACGACGTATACGGTGACTATAATTTATCTGCAACTCGTGGAGATCAGTAATCTTGTAAGTCAGGTGTAATGAGGGATAGAGCTTGAAATAGTTGTTTTTAATAACCGTATCAGTGGTGACCTGGTCAGCATCGAGAAATGCCTCTTCTGCTCTGAGTCCGGCAAGAAAACCAAACTTTCCAAAATCCTGTTCGTATGTTCCGTAAAGGACATGAATGGTCTCATTGTAAGTGAAATCATTTGATTTTACCAGGTCTTTTACCCATAATCCCGAGACCGGATCAAGGAACTCTCCAAAGAAATTCATATCGCTTTTGTTCGATTCAAGAAGATAACCAGCTTCCAGTTTTTTATCTTCAGAAATTGGATTGGCATATTCCACTGAAAACTGTGACTCATTTCCTCCCTGACGGATAAGAGTATTGTCGTAGGTAGGAGGGATAACTGGGATACGATAAGTGTCAGTATAATGGTTATCTTCCTGCTCCTTCGAGAAGGAAGTGGTATAATCGATCGTGAGTTCATGACCTTCTTTTCCAAAAGAATGAATATAATTAGCAGATAATTCAAGATCTTTTTCAAATTCCGGATCGTGGCGTGAGCGGTCATAATCCTTTGTGGTAGTAAGGTCAGTCGACTGCCATAGGTTTGCATCAATAGATTGTCGGATAAAACTGCGATAATTGTAACTACCAGTAACCCCGATAGTATTAAGTTTATTGATTTTATAATCGGCACCTGTCCGAAAAATCTGCGAAAGAGGTCGTGAATGATCTCTTGAAATGACATTGATATAGTTAATAGTATCAGGATTCGAAATAAAATGTTTGCGATAATCGGTGGCATATCTCA
>PMEC01000119.1:0-6204 GCA_003155705.1 Bacteroidales bacterium | reverse complement strand
GGATTAGTTATGATCTCAATTTTTTCAATTGAGGTTGCCGGCATTTGCTGTAACACTGCAGCATAGTTAGCTCCCATCAGCGCAGAGGGCTTGCCATTTATTAGAAACATAACATTCCCGGCTCCCCTTAGGCTAACATTGCCATCAATATCGACCTGAACTGATGGTACATTCTGAAGTAAATCGCTGACAGAACCTATTTTGCTCATAACATCCTGCCCCACATTAAAGGTCTTACGATCAATTGAGTTTACAAAAGTCGATCTTTGTGCAGTCACCGAAACCTCTCCAAGAGAAGTAGTTGATTCGGAGATATACAGCTTCCCGAGATTTATTTTACTCTGTTTTGAATTCAGGGCAAATACAGGGGATTCAACTTTATCGAAACCAATGAAGCTGTAGATAACTTTGTAAGTGCCAAAAGGAAGTTTATCAAAAGCAAATTCCCCCCTGTTACTTGTGATGGTCCCCTGAAACTTTGAGCTGTCGGAAATATTTTTAATTATTACGTTAGCAAATTCCAGCGGCTTGTCAGAGGTTTTTTCCATTATTATACCCGAAACACTACCTTGCCCCTGTGGTTGCGCTGCAAGATCAATAATAGCATACAAAAAGAAGATGACAGCAGCAACAGAGTTTTTCATTCTAATAACTGTATTATTCAGAATTGGGAAGTTTTTCACAAGAGTAAAGGATGATTTTGTAGAAATTTGGGAATTGCATTTATTTATTTTTAATCCGCTTTCGTGTAAGGCTTATGCCACCCTTGAAGCTTCGGTGATAAGTGGACATTGGATACAAAGGCAATGAAGCGGTTTGAATTAAGAGAACAAGATCCAACATATTTTAGATAAAATGATCCAGAATTTGTCCAGAATTACGACCTATCTTTACTTCCTGAATATTTTGATATGAAGATTCTGATAATTGAGGACGAGAAAGAACTGGTACGGGCAATAAAAAACTTTCTCGAGACTGAAGGGTTCCTCTGTGAAACAGCTTTCTCTTATTTTGAAGCAGAAGACTCCTTATCTGCTTACATTTATGATATAATAATTCTTGATCTTACTCTCCCGGGCGGTGACGGGTTAAACCTTATTAAACTTATTAAGGACAGAAACAGACAAGCAGGATTACTCATTGTGTCAGCAAAGAATTCCCTTGATGACAAGATTAAAGGACTTGATATGGGGGCAGATGATTATATAACCAAACCCTTTCATCTTGCCGAACTTAACTCCCGAATCAAGTCTCTTGCACGAAGACAACATTTTGACGGAACAAATGAATTGATCTTTAACGAGATAAAAATAAATACAGATTCAAATGAAGTATTCATTAGCGGGACGATGCTTGCATTGACAAAGAAAGAATATGAGATTCTGCTTTATTTTATAGTTAACAGGAATAAAGTAATTACTCGTGAATCGATTGCTGAACATGTTTGGGGTGACAATATTTCATATGCCGACAATTTTGACTTCATCTATTGCCATATAAAAAATATCAGAAAAAAAATTGAACTAAACAACGGAAGAAACTATCTCCACAANNTGGTTTCAGGAACGGCATTTTTAATTGCCGGCGTTGTATTCTATTTTGTTGTTAGCCTTTTTTTCAAAGATCAGCTAAATGAAAAACTACACCACGATATCAAAAATATTTCCAGGACCATTATGAAAAATGGAACTTTACCCAATTATTATCCATTTATCGAAACAAGAGAAGTTTCGGCACAACCGGAACATTCTTTTAAAACAATTGATACTCTGATTTTTGATGGTTTTGAAAAAAGAAAGATACCTTACCGGCAGATAAGCCTGATAACTGTCATTAATGACAAAGAGTACTTCATTGCAGCCAGAGATACACTGATTGAAGAAGATGATTTATTGGAGGTAATTGCAATAGTAACAGGGTTGGTTTTTGTACTTCTTCTTGTCAGCCTCTATTTCATTAACAGGAAACTTTCACTCAAAATCTGGCAGCCATTCTATAAAACATTGAATGAACTTAAAGAATTTTCCTATGAAAAACCCAGATTCAAACTATCCTCTGAAAGTCAGCTTTATGAATTCACAGAACTCAACAAAACCCTTGAAAAACTTACCAGGAAGGTGATTACTGACTACCAGTCACTAAAAAGGTTTACGGAAGATGCTTCTCATGAAATTCAGACTCCGCTTGCTGTTATTCAATCAAAACTCGAAACACTTTTGCAGTATCCGGATTTAAAAAAGGAGCAGGCTGAGCTTATCAGTTCTACTTATGTATACGCGCTCAGGATTTCGAAACTTACCCAGACACTTTTGCTTTTAACTAAAATAGCCAATGATCAGTTTCCGGATAAAAAAGCAATAAACCTGGCTGAGCTTATCCGTGAGAAAATAAAAATGTTTGAAGATCATATTCTAGAAAAACAGCTCACACTTAATAAAGATATTGACCCCGATTGCTTTATTGAAACCAACTTTTTTCTTGCAGAATCGCTTATAATAAATCTTATTAGCAATGCCGTGAAACATAATGTCAAAAGTGGAACAATCAATATCACGTTGGATAAAAACCATCTTGAAATTTCAAACAGCGGAGAAAAACCTGCAGTTCCAACCACGAAATTTTTTGACAGATTTTATAAAACAAACGAATCATCTGATTCCCCAGGCCTGGGTCTTGCAATTGTCAAAGAGATCTGCAGACTTAATAAGTGGGAGATTAATTATGTATTTGAAGAAAATCTGCATAAAGTCATTATAAAATTCTAAATACAAAATCCTTACAGAGTTGGTCTGTTTCTTCACAGGATAAACCAAAAATAAATTAAATGAAAAAATTAATCATTCTTATTCTCGCATTTGTTTTGATTTCTGGTTCAGCATTTAGTCAAAAAAATCCTCCGGAAATTGTTAAAAAGGAGTTTGCAAAAAAATATGCTACAGCTAAATCTGTAAAATGGGATAATGAAGAAAAAACCGAATGGGAAGCAGAGTTCACAATGGATGGCAAAAAGATGACTGCCGCCTATGACATTTCAGGGAAATGGATGGAATCAGAAACCGTAATTACCGAAAAAGAACTTCCTGCTTCTGTGGTCAATACCTTAAATAAAGATTTTCAGGGTTATAAAAAAGGCGAGGTCGTAATATTTGAGAATTCTGAAATGAAAGGATTTGAAATTGGATTAAAGAAAGGAGAATCTAAAATAGAGGTTGTTATTGACAGTAACGGAAAGGTTATTAAAAAGACAGATTCTAAGGAAGAAGATGAAAAAGCAGAAAAGACAAAAAAGTAATTGAAAAAAATGAGTGATTAAAAAACCGGACGAGCAATCCGGTTTTTTAATAAATTATTTTGGCAAATCGCTAATTTTCAGGAACAATGCGATTGAGATATTTATTTTTTCGTTATTGTATTTTGCACCAATTCAATTCCCTCTTTTTTACCTAGATTTCTGCTGTATTTTTTCTCTGTTGAATTGTTCCAATGTTCCATTACTCCCAGACTGGATATTTTAGCATTATTCCGTTGAGGATCATATTTTACTTTTGAAGGAGGATTATCCGCCTGTGCAGCTTCAATCAGGTACTGGTCGCTGAAAGCCATGTCCGGCGCATCCGGCCATTCACTTCGCAGAAAATCAAGACCCACCGCATCAATTGCTACCGGATCCTGTGATGCAAGAAGACTGCATGCCCAATTATTATTGAATGGCGCCATTTTCCATTTTGGCGCAGGAGGGCCGTTGACCAGCTTTGATCCGTAAATGCCATCAATAAGAAACAACATGGTTTTATCCCCAAGATCTTTATGCGCAAGAAAGTCAACAAAAGTCAGGTATTGTGGTTTCCCTTCCTTGTTGGTGCTGAAATTGTTATGTGCATTTTTGCGCCAGTTATTATCGATGCTGGTGACTCCATAATAATTCTTTGCACACAGAGTGACTCCTTGTCCGACATGTCCTTTCAGCAAAGCCATATTTATCAGATAATCAGCGTCTACAGCACAAGTCGCAAGCCCCGTAGCCAATTTGCCATTGTCTACTGAATAGGGTATTGCATTATCTGCATAAGTCGATTTTACACGTCCCTCGCCTCCGACATTATCAACGAAAACGACCTCCGGGAAAACAGCATGGCACTTATTAAAAATATTGTCAGTAATGAACCTGCTGGCATCGAATACAGTAATATTCTTTTGAGGAATTCCGGCATCACTGACCAGGCTTTTCAGCATTGAAAGAACCAGCTGAGGGGTTGCATTAATTTCCGGCGAATTCTGGTGGCTGTAAGTATTGTTGGTGTTTATTTTCATGGCAATTTTCTGCCCCGGCTGATAAGACAGATTCTTATTGTTGTGTCTGGAATTGAAGTATTTGAAAAGAGCAATCCATGCTTTTTTTCCCGTCTTTTCACCAGTGAGAGTTATGAGCGATTCATTTAGCATTTTATCGGTCTCAATCTGTGAAATGACATTTTCATCCCACCAGTTGCCTGAGGTTCCATCCCAGGTTGCTACTACAGGATCATGAATCCAGGCTACCCTGCCCGGGAAAATACCTGTTGCTACTCCCAGTGGCTGATTGGGTATAACAACCCACTCTATGTTACTTTTTGTAGAAGCAAATCCTGTTTCCCGGCTTAAAACAAAAATTGAGGTTGCAAGAGCAACCAGTAAAAAAAGAGTACCATACAGATAATTTGATCTTATAAAGTTCAGTTTTGCCTTTTTGAAAGCGGCAACTGATCCGATAATAGACAAAAGGTATATTACAAATCCCGACATAATTGGAGCCGCCACCCTCATACATGGATATGTTGCTCTTTGTGGTTTTGGAATAACACGAACAAGGAACCATATTGTTGATGCAATTCCTGTTAAAATAAATCCAATTTTCAGAAAGGAGGTCTTTTTAAAGAAGCTTATCAGTTTGGAAATTTCATTAATTATGTTTTTCATTCCAATTGAAGTTTTAATGATGAAAATGTTGCCTTTTGAATTGTAACTACAAATGTAATCTTTGAATTAATATAAAAGCCGGTTCTTTTAACCACATTTGGAAGCCCAGATTACAAATAATTTATATCATTAAGGGATAAAAAATTAACCCGGCCAAGAACCCGTAATGTACCAGGAGATTTTATATAATTTTACATGAGTATCTGGAATCTTACACCCAAATTTATTGATTTTCTTCGTTAACCCCGGCCCCAAGGGGAGCGAAGAACCGAACCCCGCTTGCGGGGGAGCTCGGCGCAGCCAAAATCAATTTACTCCCCCCTCGCCTTCGCGTAGCCGCTTCGGCAGAGCAAGGTTGGGGATGGGGTAAATAAATTGATTTTCAAGCGATTTATAATGTTTTATTTATGATTGCTGATAGCCATATAGTTTTAAACACCTTTATTTATTTCCTCGATAAAAGCGTCAAAATCATCCTTCCTGCATTGATAGCGAACAATGGCTATCAATTCAGTTTTCCCGTCAATTTCCCTGTAAAGCTTTTTGTCTTTGAAAAACAAGCGATCATATTTATACTTCCGCGCCCAAAAAATGGGAGTGTCAAAAATTTTGACTGTTTTGTTCTGTTTATCAAGCCTTATATAATTCCTTCTATTTAAGGCATAGATGCCATGAACTAACAATAACACTGCAAGTATCAGGAAAGAATCATAGTATAAATTTCTTTCTTTTATCGTAAGAGAGATTAAGACCATAGTTATACCAGCTACAGACAAACCTATAGAATAAAAATCGTTATATCTAATATAGGCAGAACTTCCTGGTAATGAATCATTCGCTTGTTCCATGTTTTGAATTTTAAATTAATAATAATCAACCGTTTATTGATTACATCAGAAATTTCGGCAAAAAACTTAACACAGACAAATATATTTTAACTCTTTGTTAAAATCCCTTTCGAAAAACACAGAACATACTTAACATATTAAGCAGGTTAGCTTATGCCCGGCATTCATAGCAAAACAACAAGCACATTCCTTCNNNTTGTTGTTATTTACTCGCAAACAATGAACTAATTGATATCCCGATAACTTTGTTTTTCATTTCCGAATCAAGTGTAGTAACAGGTGATAAGTTTGCCAGGCCTATTCCATATTGAGCAGAGACCAGAAAGCCTTTTATATTTATTCCGGCACCGAAATTTAATCCGAAATCGAAAGTTTTCAGATCATTATTTTCACCCGATCC
>PMEC01000225.1:4449-10211 GCA_003155705.1 Bacteroidales bacterium | reverse complement strand
CACACTGGGCTATCACACCTCCATTCGCGTAGAGATTATTATATACACGATTAACTGCATTTTGTATTTCATTCCTTTTACCATTTGGAAGAATATTTTGCCGGTCGATTTCTCCCCAGAAAGTAATCTCACCACAAAATTTTTCCCCAAGCTCTTCAATATTCATACAGAAAAGCTGGCTGTTAAGAGCATTAATGCCGATTTCAATCAGGTCGGGAATTATTTCCGCAATATTCCCGTCTGAATGCATGAAAACATATTTATTATAATGTCGGGCTATCTCAACATAATCTTTATAAAGCGGTTTATAGTATTTTCTGAAATAATCGGGAGATACTATCATTCCTTTCTGCATTCCCCAGTCATCCATTATGCCGATCGCATCGATATCTGTTTTAGCCCATGCCTCAACCTCTTTAAGATAATGACTGTGAATAACATTTATAAGTGTTTTCATCTCCTGAGAATCAAGGGCAATATCCATCATCGCCAGTTCTGTTGTGCGGATGAACTGGTATCGTTCAAACGGGCGGACCCATGAATTTGAGTAAGTGAATTTATCTGTGGTTTTGCAGAAAGCATTTACCTGGTCTGAATCAACAGCAAGCATTTCTTCCGGTGGTTTAAGAGAAGGTAGCTGGTCCCATGAATTTATTAGCGGCTCTGTGGGAACACCGATGAGGCCAGCCTGGATATTTAAAAACCGGCAACCCCATTCATCGGTATAATATCCCTCATCATACCTGTTTCCTGAATATTTTTGCGGCTTTGTGTATATACCGGCCGCAGGAACAATATCATCGGGAAATTCATTTGAAAGTCTTGTCGTTTCCCCGGGATATCTTTTTTCAGCCCAGGGCAATACCCAGCATTGTCTCGGGATTCGGTCCGGAGAATCGAACTCAAGTGTCCGGATGACAAGTTCCTTTGAATTCATTCAATCATTGTATTACATAAAAGTAGATTAAAGAAAAGATAATTGCAATCTCTTCAGTAAATTGATGGATAAAAGACAGTTGATACACTAATTAGAGAGCGGCAACTTCCAAATTATTATATCGCCACAATCTCACCATGCTTCTTCCTGTCATCCCTCTTATAAATGATGTGTAGTATAGTCGGGAAAATAATGAGCAATAACGGCAGCGCCATAACAAACCCACCGATTACTGCAATTGCAAGAGGCTGATGCATCTGAGCTCCTGTACCTACACCGACGGCGAGAGGCAATAATGCTATGATAGCCCCGAGTGCCGTCATTAATTTTGGCCTTAACCTGGTGGATATTGCAAAAACAAGAGATTCGTCAACAGAACCTTTTTCGCGGTTTGTCATGAATTGCTGAAATGTAAATATTGCATTTTCACCAATTATTCCCACAATCATTATAAGCCCCGTATAACTTCCTACATTCAGAGGTGTGTTTGTAATGAACAATGCAATAAGGCTTCCTGAAAGACCAAGAACAGCAATAAACAGTATTGCACATGCAGCTCTGAAATCTTTGAAAAGAAACAGCATGAGGGCAAAAACAAGCAGACTCGACAGTATTAAGATCATCAGCAATTCATTAAAAGATTTCTGTTGATCAGCATATGCTCCGCCGTACTCGATATGATATCCCTGTGGAAGAAAGACATCCTTGCCTACTATTTCCTTAATCTCTTTCATAGCGCTTCCAAGATCTTTCCCATTCAGTCTTGCAGTGACTATTGAAACGGATTTAAGATTCTCCCTGTTAATCTCTGCAACTCCCTCATGAATCTTAATTGAGGCAAAAGTGGAAATAGGTTTTAGCTTACCATCCGGCAAAAAAATGAATCGGTTCTTAAGGCTCTCCAGCGAATTTTCAGCACTGCCAGGATAGATCATTCTGATGTCGGTAAGCTGCTCTTTTTCAAGTATGTTACCGACAATATTTCCTTCCATCATTGTCTGAACCTGGTACTGAAAAGATTGCGGGGAAATATTGAAACGGGTCAGTTCCTGGTGATTGGGAACAAGCTCAATTGCGGGTCCTGCAATTGTAATACCATTAAATACATCTTCAATACCGTCAATTTTTTCGATCTTACCGGCAACCTGCTCAGCGAGTTCGTTCAATACTATCTGATTCATACCAAAAATCTTTATCTCAATAGGTTGCACAGAAGCCATCAGGTCACCTAGCATGTCTCCGATCACCTGTCCGAAGTCTATCCGCAGAGCCGGTTGTGTCGCTTCCACTCTTTTTCTGATATCATCTATCACCTCCTCGGTTGTACGATCTCTTTCATTCCGTAAATGAATAAGATAATCTCCCCTGTTGGGTTCCGTGATAAAGAATCCCATTTCAGTACCTGTTCTTCGCGAATATGCCTCTACCTCAGGTATCTTCACGATAATTTTTTCAATTTCCTGAAGGATCCTGTCAGTCTCCTCAAGAGAGGTTCCCGGAGGCGTCCAATAATCAAGAACAATTGAACCCTCATCCATTTCTGGCAAAAAGCCTGTTTCCAGGTGCGGAAGGATGTAAAGAATTGATCCGATCAGACATAATACAACCATAATGCTGATTAATGGTCTCCTTAGAAAGAAGCTTACCCAGTTCCTGGTTTTTGTCAGTTTTATTACTTCTTTCTTCTTTTCAGGAAAAAGAGACCTCAGCTGCGAGAACCAGATATAGATAACAGGAAGTCCGATCCATGTCACCAGGAAAGAACAGACAAGAGTGATAACCATGGTGTTTGTAAGCACGTTGAAATATGCTCCCGCAACTCCGCCAAGCAGCATGAACGGGACAAAAATTACAATAGTGCTTATTGAAGATCCGATCATGGATGGTATCAGGTATCTGACAGCCTGATAAACAAGCTGATTTGATGGCCGGTCAGGGAACTCTTCATGTGTCCTGTGTATCTGCTCTATAACTACTACTGCATCATCAATTATCAAACCAATTGCAGCGGCTATCGCTCCAAAAGTCATTATATTGAGTGTGTACCCGACGCTATAGAGAACAATAATTGTCAGTAACAGTGTTATTGGAATTACAACCAGAATCGTTGCACTGGCTCTGAACGACCTGAGAAACATTATTGCCACAAGAATTGCCAGAACAAGTCCCAGCCACAGACTGTCATTTACACTTTTTATGGCTCTGTTTACAAAATCAGCCTGGTTGTAATAGAGTGAAACATGAACATCTGCAGGCAGTATCTTCTCAAGTTCCTTTTTCTTATCAGTAAGGTTATTCGCAAGATTAACAAGATTGGCATTGGGCTGTTTCAGAATTGCGACCAGCAATCCCTGGCGACCATTCGCATTTATTCTGGTATATTCGGTTTTCTCACTGACATTGACACTTGCGACATCCTTAACCTTTATAATTCTTTTCCCGTCATTCCGTATAATGACATTTCCGATATCATCAAGATTATATAGTCCGGCATCGGTAACTGTCAGATATAATCTTTTATAATCTGAAATGAAGCCGTTTGAACTGATAAAATAATTCCGGTTTATAACATCATTTATCATCTCTGGTGTAACGGAAAAAGAACTCATCTTCTGCTGGTTAAGCTCGATCCGGTATTCTTTTGTCTTCCCTCCGATAATTCTGACCTGAGAGACTCCGTCAACCTGCGAAAGGAAAGGTTTGACGGTATAGGTAGCTAAAAGATTCAGCTCAATAGGAGTTTTTTTATCGCTTTCAATTGTATAACCTATTACCGGCANNACATTTATGTCGGCATCCCAGTTCAGAAATGCAGAGATCTCACATGAACCGCGGCTTGTAGTACTCCGGAGCATTTTCAAATCGGGAATCTGCTTTATCGCATTTTCAAGAGGCCGGGTAACCGTCACCATCATTTTGTCGACAGGCTGTTCTCCATTATCTGCAATGACCTTTAATTTGGGAAAAGTTATTTCAGGGAAAAGAGAAACCTGAATCTGTCCATACAGAAACAGGCCTCCGGCAATTATTACAGCCAGAATAACTGATATCGGGTTTTTGTACGAAAGAAAGAAGTTCTTCATTGTGAGCTACTTTATTTTAACTCTGGCTGTATCAGGTAATCCATAATTGCCTGTGAAAATAATTCTGTCAGTCTGAAGAAATTCCGGACTGATAATTTCTACCTCTTCACTATTCTCAAATCCCTTTAAAATCGGAACCTTTATTGCGATGGTATCATTTATAAGCTTCATAACCCAGAATTCAGTCTCAGTTTCATTAGCAAGAACGGCAGATTTAGGAAGTAACGTTGCCCTGGCTTTGCTGCCTTTAATAATTTTCACGACGGCGTTAAGATTTGCAGGAAGACGTCCGGAAAAGACTGGTTTTATTACATACCTGACAGTCTGGGCCTGTGAATCCATTTCTGCCAGTTTTCCTGTTATTGAACCGGTTATAATCTGATTATCAGGCAGCTGAATTTTACAGGTTTTATTCTGTTCAACGTACTTAACAAATTCGAAAGGAGTATCCAGAATAAAAACAAGGCTGTTCTGATCTGAAATAACAGCAAGCTCATCGCCCTCCTGCACATAGTCGCCATTTTGGTGGGAAACGGAGCTTATTATCCCCTCTTTTGATGCGGTTATATTTATCTTCCCGCTAAAAGAAAGTGTACTGTCACCTTTTAATGAATTACTTATTGCTGATGCCTCGCGTGTCCTGATCGTATAAAGAAGCTGATCTTTTTTCACGTTGTCTCCGATAGTAATCGAAATGCTTTCAACCGTTCCTGTTGTTGTTGACCGTACAATACTTTTATTTATGAATGTTGTAACTGCTGGCAAATCTATGCTTTCGGTCACCGGTTTAAAGGATATCGGTACTACAGTTACAGGAGTTATCACTTTTGCTTCCGCTTCAGAAGATGAAGGAGCATTGTTGCATGACATGGAAGTTATTACAATCCAAATAAGTAAACAGAAAAAGTAAATAGTTTTTTTTCTTTTTGACATTTTCAGGAATTTTTATAATTATTGAGCCAGAAAGTAATTTAATTCGTTAATAACCTGCTGAATACGAATATTATTATCACTTAAATTTTTATTTATATAGCGCAGGTTCTTGATGGCATTTATATATTCAGTCATCTGTATTATTCCTGTTTCAAGCTGACCTCTTAATGTATTAACAAGTTGCTCAGATGTTGATAGTTGCTTCTCAAGCTGAGTTGTCATTATCTGTAATGATTTCAATTCGCCATAAAGCTGCTGAATTTGCTGATTATACTGGTTTTTGAAATTATTTTTGTACCCGCTTCTTGTATCTTCTTCCAGAGAAAGTTTCTGCTTTTCCCGGGTTTTCTGATGACCATCATAAACAGGGATGCTCAGATTGACTCCGGCGCTGTATCCGAAATGCTGGTAGAAATTCCATGGAGTGCTTGTAAGGAATCCGGCATCTGCAAACCAATTCATTTTAAGCTTATATTTTAAGTCTATCGCAGCCTTTTCATTTTCGATCCTCAGACTGTCTAACCTGTATTTTACGAAAAGCGGTAAATTATCAATATCCTGTGAGCCGGCAATGGTTATTACCGGAAGAGTGAGCCGGTACAATCCCGAATCATTGATACCACAAAGCTGATTAAGCTGGCGCAGGTCTTTTTCGAACCGACTGGTTAATTGATTTACAAGAATTTCCTGTGTCTGTGTCTCAATCTGAAGTGATAAATAATCAGTCTGTTTGCATAATCCCTGGGAAACGAACTTGCGGATTATTTCGTTCTCTTTATATCCGAATTCAAGAAATGATTTATTGAATG
>PMEC01000225.1:2383-4407 GCA_003155705.1 Bacteroidales bacterium | reverse complement strand
ATAAACGGGAGCATATAATAATTGTGAACTTGCTTCCACCTGAGGCATTTGGGATGATCTTATCAGCAGACTATCAATCAATGCAGAATTGATCTGATTATTGTAATCCTTCAGCAATGGGCTGTTATGAATGCCGGCATCCAGATAAAAATCCAGTGTTCGTGACTGATTATATACAATAACCGGAATAAAGGAAAAGATCAGAATCACCAAATATCTTTTGTTCATAAGACAACCTCTTCTAAAAATTTTCAAAGTGCAATTTAATTAATACAGCGGCTAAAAAAAAGATAAAATCTGTAGAAATCCGGTTTTAACTTTTTTTACCAGTTTACCAGTTTAAAATCCCTGTAGCCTGATAAAAACAAATCATCCAAACCCTTAACAAAAAGCCGTTCAGTGGTTTTCACTATTTGTTCATCCCGGATCTTTGGAGCATCACCGCATAATTTTTCTATTGCATTGGCAAACTTCGTCTGGGATATAGCAGCCTCTGGAGGACAAATGATATTATCGGGCTTATTTACATTGTTTATTGCAATAAAAAGTTTCCTGAACTGATGGCCTGAATCAGGTGAAGGATAACTGAAATCTCTCTTACCTGAAATTTTTGCAACGATCTGATTTGATCGAGGTTCTAATTCAACAAATCCTTTTTCAAATTCAATTCTGAAGCAGGGATCTACCCGTTTTTCAGGAACATGTGATCCATAAAAAAGCAATTCAGTTCCTGCTTTTGTAAAAGCTCTGAATGCACCAGTATCGTAGGTTTCTACAGGGTAAGCCTTTGAAATATGTGCCTCAATTTCAACTGCTTCTGCGGATGATTCCATCGTGTCACCAAATAAGTAAAACGTGTTATGAATAAAATGGGATACAGCATTCTGGAATATATTATCCATCACAATATTCCCCTCCGGATCTTTCTTCCGGTAAGCCCAGTTGTTCCTGGCAAAATAGGCAAAATCGCGCGGCCAGAGACACAGAGATTTCATTCTTAGTGGTTTGCCAAATCTCCCATTCAGGATATCTTTTTTAAGTAACTGAATCCCTTCAGAGTAAGACCACTGATAACCGATCATCACAAATTTTCCTGATTTATTGCGCGCTTGAATCAGAGATTCTGCATCACTTATAAGAGCTCCTATCGGTTTTTCACATAGCACATTTGTTCCATGATGAAGCGCCAGGATACTCTGAGGAACATGGAAGTGAGGAGGAGAGGAAATCACTGCCAGATCGGCTTTTCCTCCTGACAAATAGAAATCATTCATGCGAGTACATACCGGGATTCCAAATTCTTTGAAAGACTTATAATAAGATGATCTTTCTGCTTCCGGATCAACAACACCAACCAGTACAGCTCTCTCACAGTCAACTTCTTCAAGTAGTGTTTTCAGATAATAATGACCATATCCGTTAATCGCGACTATCAGTACTTTAACNNGTCCCCTTTGTGGTTAAAATAAAATCCATTAACCACGAAGGATCACAAAGGTTGTCACAAAGGAACATTAAGGTTCTTTTATTTGTCCTTTAAATTTCATAAATTCTGCCTAATATTCCTTTCAAGAAGATCCGTTTCCTTAAATTCTCCGGTAATCCTGTTAATACTCCATGTTTTCAGTTTCTTTGGTCCAATTTCCAGGTCAGCTTCAGCAATAATTGATGGAACAGCCACCTTAAACTGCTTTAATTCCTTGCACGGATTCAGTAGTCTTATTACAAGATCTCCNNAAATTTCCTTTTCCAGTCGGATAAACGACCCTGCTTATAACCGGATTATTGAAAAGATCTGAATGGTTGAATGATCTATCGATAATCTCATCTGTATTCCCGGGAGTGAGACGAAACCTGAAGGTATGAACACCCTGATCAATCCTCTTTATTGCCCTGTCAGTCATCACAATATCCTTTTCGCCTTCTACCGGATGCCCTGAATAGGCAGGTGAACGGAGAAGACTTATACCAATATTATTACCACATATATCAAATCCGTACGCACCATCTGCACATATTGAAAA
>PMEC01000225.1:0-2344 GCA_003155705.1 Bacteroidales bacterium | reverse complement strand
TAAACAGTGATTTCAACGTCGAAGCCTGGCTTGTCAACCGGCACAAAATATTTCAGATGAATTTTTGAACTATTATATGTGAAAAGACTTTCAGCAATTGTCCGTATCTCACCATTTTCGGAAATATATACCGGGTTGAGTTTTTCTTCAGTCAGACCAGCAAATTCAAAGACCTGCGAGCAGGTCATTAACTTAAAGAAGTCAGCCTCACCATCAAATGATTTAATGCTCATGCCCCAGGGGTCAGCATTATCATTTATAACAGCAAATCTCATCTGTTCTGCCCCTAAAAGCTTACTGTCTTTATATTTCCATAATTCAGGAAATCCTGATGATTTATCTATTACCAGTCTTGATCCTTCTGAATTAAAATTAAGCTCCTCNNGACTGAACCTGCATTGATTTTTACCCTGAAAACAACTTTTTTCCTGTGGTCGTCTTTAATATTACATTGCGGTTTCTCACATTGAACAGGAATTGATTCACCTTTTTCATTGAAGATCTGCGGAATTCGTATTTTTGATTTGTCGAAATTAGGCTCCGGCAGCTGTAGCTCTAATTCAACAATTTCATCAATATCAAATGGATGAGGATTAACAAGCATTAAAGGAAATTCTTCCGGAATAGCAGGTTTAAGGCAATTCCCGATATTGACATAAAGTGAAGCAGTTTCATTTTCAATTATCATATTAGCGTACCCGATTCTGTGAAGTACATTCTTTTCAACTGGTTCAACTGAAGAGCCCGGAAGAATATCATGAAACTGGCAGAAAAGCAGTTCTTTCAGAGCCTCTTCCATTTTTGCAAACGGATATTTCAGATTTCCTGAAACCGCTGCAAGAGAAAGAAGTTTTTCAGCGGAGTAAAATTTATGCTCAAGTCTGTATAGAGCCTGCTTGACTGTTTTCATTGAGGTGTAACATCCAATGGCAAAAGGATTCAGACCTCCTTTAAACACAGCAAATTTTTCTGGTTCTTCTTTAATAATTGAAAAATATTCTTCCGGTGTTCCTTGAATGATATTCCAGGTTTTTTCTTTATTTTTAATTTTCTCTATTTCCTCAATATCGTTTTCAGAAGGTCCGCCACCATGATTTCCTATTCCCCATAAAAGAACCCCGGCTTTTTTCTTCATATTCAAAGAATTCGCGATCCAGTCTCTTATCTTTTCCCCTGCCAGACCAGATTGAGAATTATAATGTTCTGCCGCTCTGTGTGCCATCACAGTTGAACCATCAAACCCCTGCCATAAAAAAGTATCTCCGGGAAGATCAAGATATTTATTATCGGGCCTGCAGAAAAGGTAGGAATCATAACCGGCAGCTGTCAGTATCTGAACAAGTCCCCGACTATGTCCAAAAGAATCGAAATTTATTGCCGTGGAAGGTTCTTTGCCGAATTTTTCGAGAAAATATTTCTTTCCTGTAATGATTTGTCTTACAACCGATTCGCCAAGCAACATATTACAATCCGGTTGCACATACCAGCCACCCATTATGCACCATTTGCCTTTTTTAACCAGAGATACTATCCTGTCAAAAAGCGAAGGCTCATATTTCTCAACCCATTCGTAAAGCAGTGATTCATTATGACAGAAGACAAAATCATTGTATTTCTCACAGAATCTTACCGCAGTTCTGAATGTTGAAAGAGTTTCGGCAAGACCCTCCTCCCATTCCCATAACCATACAGGATCAATGTGGGAATTACAGACCAGGATAAGAGGATTCTTCATTAAAGGAATAAAATAGTCTGAATAAAGATAAGAATTGTTTATCCTTTGACCAATCTTTAATCAGAATGCCTGGTACCCTGGGTCGTAAGTCTTGTGGGCCTGCAGTCTTGCGGTCGTGCAAGTTTCAAAAATCATGATTTCTTTCCTATACCTGTTTCGCTGCCAGATATTTAATGTCTTTTACTTCCAGAATATTTTTGTCATACCCTGATATTGAAGAATTTATCATTGATAAAGCCAGAACTTTAAGATAGGTAATATAATTTGGAGCTATCAATTTCAGTATCGGGAAAATCCAGGAGCCGTATTTGTAAGTCTTGTAGTAGGTGGTTGAAGGTTTCACCGGAAGAGTTGTTTTAATAAATGCCGGTCGGAAATTGTACACACTTTTGAATGGTAATTTCATCAGATCGTTTTCAGTTTTCCCTTTCACCCTGGCCCACATTATTTTCCCGTTTTCTGTACTGTCAGTACCCGCTCCTGAAATATAACAAAAAGACATTCCAGGATTAAGTTCAGCCAGAATTGTAGCAAAATTAATTGTTAGCGTATAGGTAAATCTGAAGTACTCGGGTTCCTTTTTTCCTAATGAGGAAACACCCAGGCAGA
>PMEC01000189.1 GCA_003155705.1 Bacteroidales bacterium | reverse complement strand
CCAGGGCAATGAAGGGATCTCTCGGGTTGATACAGCCTCTTTTAACTGCAGGAGGAACAGTGTCAAAAGGGAAAATCATAATTGGTACAGTCCAGGGTGACCTTCATGATATAGGGAAAAATATTGTTGGTTCTATGCTTGAAGGAGCAGGTTTTCAGGTAATTAACATGGGAAATGATGTTTCTCCGCAAAAATTTATTGATGCCATTAAAACACATAATCCACAGATAGTTGCATTGAGCGCTCTATTAACTACTACAATGACCTCAATGGAGACTACTATTAATGCAATCCACCAAGCCGGTCTCAGAGATAAAGTTAAAATAATGATTGGCGGAGCACCTGTCACAGCAAATTTTTCGAGCAAAATAGGGGCAGACGGATATAGCGATAATGCCAATGGGGCCGTGAAACTTGCAAGAGAACTGGTAATTTGATTTTATTTAATATGAACAATAAACCTGTAATCCTGACTCCTGATTATGCTTCCATAAAACCATCTCTGAGTGAGGTGGCAACTATCATGGGTTATTCCCCCGGAACCGAACCATCATTTGTTCCGGAAATGGTTGGAATTCTGTTGGAGGAGGCGCCTTCTCACGTTTCTGCAGCCGGATGTTATTCAGTATTTGAAATAGTGGAGATAAAAGCTCCTCAGGGTCTGATTCTCCATAGTTCAGGAAATCTGAGATGCGGGTCAAAAATTGCCAGGCAGATCATTGGTTCAGATTCGTTCGCGTTATTTATTACAACCGCCGGTAACAGTTTTGATGCATGGATTAAGAGCAAAGCCTCAGGAGGCGATGTTCTGGCTGAATACCTCTGTAGTTCAATAGGTTCAGTTATAGCTGATAAGGTGGCAGACGTCATACAGGAAGAGATTAATAGTAATGCTATGGAGGCTGGCAAGGGAATTACTAACAGGTATTCACCAGGATATTGCAGCTGGAACGTTCGGGAACAGAGAGATATATTTGATCTCCTTCCTTCTGATAAGATAGGAGTGACCCTTACACCTTCTTTCCTGATGAAACCTATAAAATCTGTTAGCGGAATAATCGGTATCGGACCAGATAAGAAACCTGGTCCTTATATGTGCGACCTTTGTAATATGACCAATTGCCTTGTAAAACGCGCTAGAGGCTTATAGTATTTTTGCCCCCTGAAAGGGTTCAAAATACTGCTTTTTTAGGGGGGTGTTGAAAAAGTAGTAAAAATAAGAAATCNNAAAGGACTTTTTCAACAGCCCCGATGGGGGGTTGAAAAAAGAGGATCAGAGGTTATAAAATCAAAGAAAAGGGGCTCTTTTAGAACCCCTTCAGGTATTTTTATAATCAGTTTATTTTCAATAAAGTTTTACCTGACCGTATGAGGCAGAAATCTTTACTTTTGCGGTGGGAGCAGATTCCTTACCGACAGTGCCAATCAATGTAGTGGAATTATTTTCAACAATATGTTTTTCATGTCTGAAATTATCTTCGTTGAATTTTATGCCTCCATAAGAAGTATGCGCATCAAGGTTATAGCATGCAGATTCATCTATTCCTAATCTGACAGACATATAGTGTACATCGACATTGATTGATTCAAAACCTGCCGGTATCTTATCGACAGACATGGCATTATAACTTCCCTGGAAATCCAGCTTTTTGGAAAGCTCTCCGACCTCAAGCGATGAGTATCCTGCAACCAGCACAAGGTTATTGATCTTTTCAATTACAAGTTTGTCATATTTTGTATCCCCAACAATGGAGCTGGTTTCTCCGATTTTGATTTTGGAGCAGTACCTGGTGTCTAGAAGCAGAGCCTTGCTCTTTGCAATATTAAAAGAAGGGCTGTATCTGGCATATATATCCATCCAACCAGCCTCTGCTATTGCTGCTTTACCATAGGCAATGTTAATTTTATTTAGTGGTTTTTCGTTGCCCCGGGTAAGCTTGTCTATGCTGATGTCCCCGTATTTTATATCAATGTTTACCAGTCCGTGAAGCTCGTCGATTTCGGAATTTCCATATTTGTTTGTAAGGTTAAGATTGGTTCCGACCGGCATTTTGACAGTATAATCGATAGAGAATTTTCTTGATCCGCTGCCCCATCCTGAGAAATTGAATTTATCATCAATTTCGGTTTTGGCGCTTATCAGATTATCACCTTCGTTAAACTGTATGTCGATGTAGGTTATTAGTTTTTCAGCCCTTGATCTGTCCGGCAGACCTACTGATACCTTAACATCTATCACCACCTGGTCTTTATCCCAGCTCTGTATTGTAACAGAGCCATACCTGTTATTGATTTCAAGGGTAGTCGCTGTCCCGGCCTTATACTCCTTGTGGAATTCCTTTGTAACCTCCTGCGCTGGCAGTGAGAATGTGAAAAGGAATATAGCTGCCAGCGAAAGCAGCATTCCTGATTTATAAACTGACTTTTTCATCTTTTTGAGTATTTTGATTTCCATTCCTGATAGCTTTAAGCTGATTAACTATATAGGTCATAACCTCCAGTTTAGTCTGGTAGTGCTCTATCATTGCATTGATAATTCTTTCATCGTTCGGATTGACCTTGAGCTCTTTCTGAAGCTGAACATAGACAGAATCCATACTCTTCATCTCGCTAACCAGCATTTTTTTCTGCATTGGA
>PMEC01000247.1:2910-8644 GCA_003155705.1 Bacteroidales bacterium | reverse complement strand
TGGAGGATGGATTTGCCTCATGCTCCTTACCTTATGATGATGGCTGTAGGTGAATATTCAATCATTAAAGACAGCTATAAAGGTAAAGAAGTAAGCTATTATGTCGAGAAAGAATATGCACCGGTTGCAAGGAAGATATTTGGTCTTACACCTGAGATGATAGGTTTCTATTCACGGATTACGGGTGTGGATTATCCCTGGCCCAAATATGCACAAATTGTAGGAAGGGATTATGTGAGCGGAGCAATGGAAAACACGACAGCAACATTACATAACGAATATGCGCAACAGGATGCCAGGCAACTGATTGATGGAAATAACTGGGAAATTGATATTGCCCATGAACTTTTCCATCAATGGTTCGGGGATTATGTGACAACCGAAAGCTGGAGTAATCTTACTTTGAATGAATCGTTTGCCGACCTGAGTGAAACCTTGTGGGATGAGTACAAACATGGTAAGGATGCCGGAGATGAGCATAATTATGTGGGAATACAAACTTCTCTGTACAGCAGCGGGAAAAAAGATCTGGTAAGGTTTTACTACAATGACCGTGAAGAAATGTTTGATATGGTGAGCTACCAGAAAGGAGGACGTATTCTGAACATGCTCCGGAACTATGTCGGTGATAGTGCTTTCTACAAATCTTTGAACCTCTACCTTACCACAAAAAAGTTTAATTCTGCAGAAGCACAGGATTTGCGTCTGGCATTTGAAGAAGTTACCGGACAGGATTTGAACTGGTTCTGGAACCAGTGGTATTATGGAAGCGGCAATCCTAAGCTCGACATAAGCTATAATTATGATACAGACAGAAAAACAGCTAAAGTATTTATTAAACAAACGCAGCCAGATAAGATCTTCAGAGTGCCAATAGCGATTGATTTATATCAGGGAACTGAGAAGAAGCGCTATAAAGTTTGGCTGGAGAATCAGGCAGATACTTTTGCTTTTCCTGCCAGTTCCAAACCTGATCTGATTAATGTTGACGGAGATAAAATACTTCTCTGTGAAAAGACCGACCACAAAACCCTAGATAATTATATTTTTCAATATAAAAATGCCGGTCTGTATGTTGACAGGAGGGAGGCTATTGATTTTGCCGCCAGGATACAGACAGAGGATAAGAATGCTTTGACTTTCCTGGAAGCTGCCCTTAAAGACAGGTATAAAGGTTTAAGAATATATACGATTCAGAAATTAAATATCAGGGATGATTCGGTTAAAAAAGCCGTTGAACCTTTACTGGCTGATATTGCAAACTCTGATCCGTCATCAATGGCAAGATCAAGTGCAATCCAGGCTCTTGGGAAATATAAAAATGATAAATATAAAGCATTGTTTCTGAAATTCTTAGATGATTCTTCTTATTCGGTATCTGGAAATGCCCTGATTGCCCTTGCTGCTATAGATACTTCAGCAGCTCTCAAACAGGCCAGGGTCTTATCAGCACAGCCTGCTAAGGGAATACTGGGTGATGCAATAAACAATATTTTATTTACCTATGCTGACGAAACTGATTTTGACAGTCTGGCTGCTCGATTTGAAAACCTGTCTTCCGGTAATTCCAGATACAGGGTTCTTATACCTTTTGGCAACTATCTTAAGCGTGTTAAAGACAAAAATAATTTCACAAAGGGAGTAGACCTGATAGTCGCGTTCCGGGAAACGCTTCCCCAATCGATGCGTCAGCAGTTTGGAAACTATCTGAATGAAATGGTTTTTAAGCCCATAGCTGCAGCAAAGCAATCAGCCGGGATGACTGAACAGGCAGATTATGTGAAATCTAAGATTTCTGGTAATTAAAGTGTGATACCGCCTTCGCTAAAGCTTCGGCGGTCGAAGGGTGTGAGGTGTGAACCTGCATAATACATCGTCTTTATTACATTATTCATTTCTTTCACTTACCGATCCTGTAAAGCAGCTTTTCGGTTCGTAATATTACAGAGTTTCTCAGAAATGCTGGTGTAGCCCAAATGCCTGAATCCATCTGATTCTCTGCTATAACCTCATATTTCTTGCCTGCTTTTATTGTCATTACTTCACCTTTGACAGAAAATAACCAGACATTGCCGTTAAGATAAATTGGTGAGGCATTAAAAGCAGATCTGAGATGCGTGGTCCATACCTCTTCACCGTTAACTGCATTGATGCACATCAGGTTATTCTTGGTTGTGACTGTATATATCAATCCGTTTTTTATGACAGGAGTAAGCATTTGGTTATCTGATAGATCATCTCGTTTTTTCCAGAGGACATTTGTCCCGGTTATATCTCCCTTACCGTCAGGGTTGACTGCCAGCATCTCGGTAAATTTGGGGCTTTTACTGTCAACCATAAAACCGGCATACCAGTAAACCACACCTTTTTCTGTGAAAGGCATAGCGATAGTCGATTCAGCGCCGCGCACGACTCTCCATATTTCCTCTCCCGTATTGGGATCTATAGCCTGGCAAACGGCTGAACCGTCAGAGATCAGCATATCACGTCCTTTTACATTTATTATAATCGGTGTTATATAAGCTTTTTTCCCTATTTCAGTGAGCGGGATATAAGGTTCTGCAGGCCTGTCCTTTCTCCAGACAAGTTTTCCATCCGATTTATTCAGAGCAACGATAAACCTGACGTCGGTTCCCTCAAAGTGCAGTATGATCAGGTTTTTATATAATATTGGAGATGCTGCTGCACCCTGAACATATCTGCATTTATAATCATTGACTTTCCAGACAATTGAACCGTCAGAAGTCCTGATACATGCTGTTCCATAATTCCCATAATGAACATAAACAAAATCCTTTTCAATACATGGAGTAGGAGTAGCGTAGGAGTTCAGAGCGTTTTTACCTTCCACCTTCTCAGGGGTAAAAACCTTGATATCATAGAGTATCTTACCGGAATTGAAATCTATTGCGACAGCATAAAGCTCTTTCCCGTCAGTAGTTGCAGTTGTCAGCCAGATCTGATTGCCATAAACAACAGGTGAAGACAACCCTCTCCCATGAATTTCCGTTTTCCATTTTATATTTAAAGAATCCCATTTCAAAGGGATTTTGCCTGTTTCTGCAATACCATTCAGGTTGCTTCCTCTGAAAAATGTCCAGTCATTATTTTGTGAACTAGTGTTTTGAAAGACAGCAAGAAATCCAAGAAGAAAGAAATATAGCGATAAAGAGATTTTACTTTTCATGGCAAGTTGGTTTAAATACATACAATAATAATCAAAGAAAGTAAACTTTGACAATATTATCAATCAATTGATGGCATAACGGCATAAAGGCACAGCGGCATAACGGCTCAAGGACGCTGGAGGAGAAATGGGTGAAAGGAGTAGTAAGTGTTGAACCGAGTACAACTCAGTGTGCGAGCTCGGCGAAGCCAAATGTTGAAAGAAATAAGGCACAGTTTCAAAGTTAAAAAAAATAGTATCTTTATTCATTAACCAATACTTAATGATAATGTCAAAAAATAAACAAATTGCAATTATGCTTTTTGTTGGATTGCTGTTACCGGTCAATATGATAGCCGGCACTACCGGAGCTCCTGTGAGTTATGATATTACGAAGTTCGGCGCCGTGGGTGATGGCAAGACTTTGAACACCCGGAGTATTCAGAATGCCATCGATGAATGTTCCAAGAACGGAGGGGGAGTGGTGGTGGTTCCAAAAGGGAAATTCATTACAGGGGCTATCTTCCTGAAACAGGGAGTCAATCTCAATATTGAGAAGGAGGGGGTTCTTAAAGGATCTGTCAATCAGTCTGATTATCTTCAGATTAATACGCGCTGGGAAGGTGAAGAACGAGTATGGACCTCAGCTTTGATAAATATTATAGATGTTAATAATGTTGAGGTCTTTGGTGCAGGAACTATTGACGGATCAGGAACGGAATGGCCGGGTTTTGGCAGACAGCCGGGCCAGCAGATGCAGCAATTTTCTCAGGCAGCCCGTGACAGCTTAATGAAATTGCCCCGATTGGGCCGCCCAAGGCTTATATGTTTTCAGAATTGCTGGAAAGTTCGTATACATGATTTGCATTTCAGGAACCAGGCAGTATGGTGTCTTCATATCCTGTACTGCAGCGATGTAATTGTAAAAAACCTGGATATTCGTGCCGCACATACCATTCCCAGCTCTGATGGGATTGATGTGGATTCGAGCAATGGAGTGACCATAACCGGATGCTTCATTGATGATAATGATGACTGTATTACCATCAAATCGGGAAAAGATGCCGACGGTTTGAGGGTGAACAGACCGAGCGAAAACATCCTGGTGGAAAAATGCCGGTTTGGTTATGGTCATGGAGGAGTAGCTATGGGAAGCGAAACCTCAGGTGGGATCCGAAATGTTAAGATACTAAACTGTGAGGTTGACTCCGGCAACTGGGCACCTATCAGGTTTAAGACACAGCCCAGCCGAAGTGGTGTTGTGGAAAACATCGAGTACCGGAATATCCTGATCAAAAATGCAAGACAGGCTTTTGAATTCAATATGGAATGGAGAATGGTTCCGCCGATAGCACCCCCAGCGAAAGTTTTACCCGTGGTCCGGAATGTAAGGTTTATAAATGTTTCAGGCGACGTGAACTCGCTGGGACTGATCCATGGATTGAAAGACAGTCCCATTTATGATGTGAAATTCAGAAAATGTAAGATTACGGCACAAAAAGGACTTACTGTTGATAATGTCAGGGATATTGATTATTCGGGACTGAGCGCCGAAGTCAAAGAAGGTCAGGTAATAATAAATAAATAGGCTGTAAAAAAATAATTGATAATTCAAATCTGACCATATAATTTTATGAACCATGAAAACAAAAAGATTTCATTTATTAATTCTGATCTGTCTCATCTCATTTTCGTGCAACAAGCAGCCTCAGACAGCGCAAAAGGAAATACCTCATCTTGTAAAAAAAGGAAGCGCCACTCAGTTCATTGTTGATGGGAGACCTTTTATTGCCTTGTGTGGTGAGTTGACCAATAATGCTGCCACCAGCCTTGATTATATGAAACCTGTTTGGCCGGCATTGACTAAAAGCAATCTTAATTCAGTAATAGCTGGCATATCATGGGCTATGGTCGAACCGGTGGAAGGAAAATTCAATTTTGATATAGTTGATTCTGTAATTAATGGTGCCAGAAAAAATGATCTGAAACTGATTTTTATCTGGTTTGCAAGCTGGAAAAACGGGATGTCAAGTTATGTTCCCGATTGGGTAAAAAAGGATTATAAAAGATTCCCCCGCGTAAAAATAAATGATGGCGAACCCATTGAATTATTATCACCGTTAAGTGAAGAAAACCGTAATGCCGATGCACATGCTTTTGCTGCCCTTATGAAATATATTAAGGAAGTTGACAGCAGCCGGCGAACTGTCATAATGATACAGGTTGAAAACGAAGTTGGCACATTGCTTGATTCACGGGACCGCTCTGTTCTTGCCAATGATGCTTATAAAGGACCGGTTCCGGAGAAACTAATGAGCTATATCGAAAAAAACAAAGATAATCTCGTACCTGAATTGAAAGCAGCATTGAAAGCNNATCTAAAACCTCAGGAACCTGGGAAGAAGTATTTGGTCCCGGAAAACCCAAAGGTCTGGTTATGCCGGTCAGGAACCTTGTTCCTCCGATGACCCAGAAAGAACAGGATCAAGCTTTGGTTACCTATCCTTTTTATTCCGATGAAGTTTTTATGGCATGGTACTATTCAACTTATATTAATTATGTCGTTGA
>PMEC01000247.1:0-2831 GCA_003155705.1 Bacteroidales bacterium | reverse complement strand
TATCCCTGAAACAGGAAGTGGCGCTCAGGGAGCTGCCGACTTTATTTATGCAGTCGGAAAACATAACGCGTTAGGGTTTTCTCCTTTTGGTATTGAGCGGCGTATTCTTGCAGGAGATGAACTGTCACAGAGCTATAAAATGATATCTCAGCTAATGCCATTAATTGGCGAACATCAGGGGATGAATTCAATTGGCGCAGTTTTATTGACAAAGGACAATCACTCTGAAAAAATTGAATTCGACGAGCAAGTTTTCCATACCGATCTCCGTTTCGATCCGAATAATCTGCACAGCAGAAGCGCCGACCTGGGTGCAGCTATATTTATCATGGCAGCTCCCGGAGAATTTTATGTTGGAGGAACAAGCATGTCAATTACTTTTTCACAAAAAAACAATGAATTTAAAACCGGACTGGCAACAGTTGAAGAGGGGACTTTTGAAGAAGGAAAATGGATTCCCGGGCGAAGGTTGGCAGGCGATGATACTGCTCAGGGAAACAATCTCAGACTGGGTGCCGGGTACAATATTCTGAGATTTACTTTATACAGTTATAAATAACTTTTCATTATTAGTCAGGAAATATATTTACAGGAGGTTTTATGATTTACAGGATAACATATTTAAAATTACTTCAATATGATATTATTGCAGTACTTTTATTAACATCTCTCAACTCTGCTGTTTATTGTCAGATTCCGGTGGATCACACCAATAATACTTTTTATCCATTCCGGAACCCCGATATGCCAATCGAAGAGCGTGTCAGCAATATTGTCTCTCTGATGACACTTGACGAAAAGATAGCATTTCTTAGCCAGAGTCCGGGTATAGAGCGTTTGGGTATTAAACGCATGGGCCATGTGGAAGGCTTGCATGGCCTGGCTCAAGGACTGCCAGGAGGCTGGGGGCGACGCGATCCCATTACTACAACAACATTTCCGCAGTCAATCGGTATGGGAGAGACATGGGATCCTGATATTGTACGTCAGGCAGGTGCAATCGAAGGATTTGAAGCTCGTTATGTGTACCAGAGTCCAAAATATAAGGGTCGTGGAGGGCTAATCATCAGGGCGCCAAACGCAGATCTGGGTCGAGATCCCCGCTGGGGCCGTACAGAAGAATGTTTCGGCGAAGATCCTTACTTGAACGGCGTAATGTCTGTTGCTATGATTAAAGGACTCCAGGGAGATGATCATAAGTATTGGTTAAGTGCATCTTTGTTAAAACATTTTCTTGCCAACAGCAATGAAGATGGCAGGAACAGAACATCTTCAAACTTTGATGCTCGCCAGTTTTATGAGTACTATTCATTACCATTCCATATGGGTTTTGTGGAAGGAGGAGCGAAATGCTTCATGACATCATATAATCTTGTCAATGGCATCCCTTGTACCGTGAATCCGTTAATTGAGGCAGTTGTTATTAAACAGTGGGGAGTAGACGGCATCATCTGCACAGATGCTGGGGGATTCGGCAACCTCACCCGCTCACAACACTATTATGAGAATGCAACCCAGTCAGGTGCCGGTACAGTCAATGCAGGCGTCAATCAGTACCTTGACAGGAGTTTTGAGGGTCCTGTAAAAAAAGCGATTGAGGAAGGACTTCTCACCGAGAAGCAGCTAAACGAGGACATCAAGGGAACACTGCGAGTTTTCATTCGGTTGGGATTGCTCGACCCTCCAGACCGTGTTCCCTATACCAAAATAGGTAAAGATACGTTGGAAACCGCACCCTGGAATAATCAGAAAAACAAGGATGTCGTGCGTCTGGCGACACAAGAGTCTATCGTCCTTCTTAAAAATACCGGAAATCTTCTTCCTCTTAATAAACGTGCAATTAAGTCAATAGCCATGATAGGACCACGAGCCGATCAGGTTGTATTCGATTGGTACAGCTCACAGGCCCCTTATTCTGTTACCCCTCTGGCAGGAGTTAAAAATAAGGTAGGAGCACACGTGAAAGTACAATATGTATTGGGTGATGATGTCGCGGCCGCTGTAAACCTGGCAAAATCTTCGGACGTAGCCATTGTATGCGTAGGCAATAATCCCAACCAGGACAACGGCTGGAAGAAAATATCAAGTCCCAGCGAAGGAAGGGAAGACCTTGATCGTAAAACCATCACACTTGATGAACAGGAAGAACTTATTAAACAGGTGATGGCTGCCAATCCTAAAACGATTGTTGTACTAATAAGCAGCTTTCCCTATGCCATCAACTGGACCAGGGAAAATGTACCGGCGATAGTCCATATGGCTCACAGCAGTCAGGAGGAAGGCAATGCCCTGGCAGACGTGTTGTTCGGGGACTACAATCCTGGCGGGCGTTTAGTGCAAACCTGGCCCAAATCACTGGACCAGATACCGGAAATGCTGGATTATAACATCCGCGACGGAAGGACTTACATGTACTTCAAGGGCGTACCTCTCTATCCTTTTGGCTTCGGTCTGAGTTATACTACATTTACTTATTCAAATCTTAAAACCAGCACACCCAGTCTCGACAGGGACAGTTCAGTTAATGTCTCCGTTGATGTTACAAATAGCGGAAAAATAGCGGGTGATGATGTAGTGCAGCTCTATGTAAGACACATAAACTCTGATGTCTCACGTCCTTCTGAGGAACTCAAGGGTTTTCAACGGGTAACCATTAAAGCCGGTGAACGCAAAACAGTTACAATACCTCTGGCTGCTCAACGACTGGCCTACTGGGACATTAGTAAAAACGACTGGCAGGTAGAGCGCGATAGTATTGAGATCCGAATGGGTGCTTCATCGGCTGATATCCGTTTAAAACAGATAATGGTTGTGAAGTAATAAAACTTCAT
>PMEC01000255.1 GCA_003155705.1 Bacteroidales bacterium | reverse complement strand
GATTACAGTGTTAAGCTTTCCTCCTCCTTCCTGAAGCGATATCATTGAAGTGTTTACCTTAACATTACCATTTATGCTATCCCGGGAAACTGTTCCATTAATTTTTGCACTAAGATTACTGATTACAGTGTTAAGCTTTAATGACAGATCATTATAATGAAGGCTGACATCTTTCACTTCAATATTTCTTATGTCAATGAAAGGTAATACTGTTTCTGACACCGCTGCGGGGGCTGGATTTGTTTCCGGAGGCATGATGTTATAGTTTGTTTTTCCGAGGCTGTCAGAATAAATGTTAACCGATCCGCCGTTCATCTCCAACCCGATAAGAATAATTTCTTTCTTTTTCCAGTAAGCTTTTGCATCGATGACTCCAACCAGCTCATTTACCCTGACCAGGGTATCAGACATGGAACCTGCAACAGGGTTGATTAATGCAAAATCGGTGACCTTTAATCCAAAGTTCGGGAAGGTGCTGAAGAATGTTAATTCTACTGAACCGATTTCCGATTTGCAGGTGATATATTTCGCAGCCTGTTTGCGAATAATCGGTGTGATCCTTTCCGGAGTAAAGACAATCCAGATTACAATACTGATCGCAACAATCAGAACTCCCAGCAATGAAAGAAGAGAAATAAAAAAAATCTTTATGAATTTTTTCATAGAATATTCAATCCAATGATTAACAACTTATGGCAGCAGTGATATTTTACTGGACCACTTTGGTAAAGGAGAAGTTTACCCCAAAATCATCATGATATTTCAATGAAGTTGTAGTTAATTCCGTAACGGTATATACCTTGGGTACTGAGCCACCTATCTCAAGGAGGTGGATTTGTGTCAATAAATCTTTTACTAGTGTCCAGCTAAATGGTTGTGCTTCCGATTCAGTTACATTATCGGATGTATCCCAGGTACCTCCGGTACCGTCAGCAGCATATTTATAAAATAACGTTCCTGACTGCCATTTTCCTGTCAGCAGGGTTTGATCGAAAGTTGTCTCCGTTTTTGTACATGAAACAGCGAGAAGAGTAACCACAGAAAGCATAGTGAGATATCGCAGTGTCTTTTTCATCATTATAGCATATTTAAAAATAAATTGATTAGTAGTCATCCATTAAAGTAATCAGAACTTCCAATTTTGATATTTTGGGTTAGATTTCGGGTCACAATATAGTAAAAAGTCGTCAAATAAAAAATCAGAAAGAGAGACGGGGAAACNNAAAGGGACTAAGAGACTTAGAGAGGATTTCGAGAGGCGGTTTTCCATTGGGTCGTTGAACGATTTACGAAATTCAGACTGGGGATGGATTCGTTGTCGCTTTTTCCCCTTTCGTGAAGTCTTCATTATCAATATATAACCTCCTGACCGGTGGAGCTGGTGGCACCAGAACGTTAAAATGCAAAATCCGTAAGATCAAGATCTTACTGGTTTTTGTTCTTAAGAAGGTGACGGAATTGTACATGGGTCTTGCATCAATAACATAATAAAATATGTACAGAAATATATTCTGTACATATTATTATTTTACCGTAAACTCCGGCAAAGTTGATCAGTTTAACCAGGCCGAAGATGATAAAAGTTAACACTTATACCCGTTTCGGATTAAAAATTGATTACAGGTAATTGATTTTTGCCAGTCGGGCGTTGGTTTTGATGGATTGAATGCCGTTTTCAGATGATTCGTTCGATTTATACATCTGGCTTTTACCAATAACTTTGCTATTGGTCGCTTTTAGAACAAAATAATGCTGACCACCTTTGGAGTCTTTGCGTTCGAAATGCTTCTTATTTGAAGAATTCTTCTTTACACTTGCGATACCATTTTCGCAACCATCTTTTGCTTTGTATCCCTGGCTTGAAAGGATAACCTGACCATTTGCAGCCGTTAAATTAAAGTAGAACTTGTCATCTTTACCAGTTGAAACCTGAAATTCCGGATGTGCCATTGTTTTAATTTTTAATTATTAGCTAAAAGAAATTATATCGAAAATTATGTCTTTCTATGCAAATCTATCTTTAAATTATACTATCAGTTTATATTGATATTGTGCCTTTTATACTCCTGATAACGTGCTTCCCTGTGTTTAAATGTATTTGTACTGATACTACGGCTTTAGTACTGAAATGAAATGTTAAATAAATTTTCATCTGTCAAAGGTAAGCTCGCTGACTCTGGTAACTATTACACAATTATATAAATGAGTTACATAATTCACACATTACACTTAACCCAATGACTTTGTAAGGATGCGTCGCCTTATTTAAGAGGTATTTTTTACCCGGATAACACTGTGTGAATAATGTAACTTTTTTCAATAATTATGTAACACAGGAACTTTTATATGGCCTTATCTTGTTGGCAATCTTGAAAATGAATTTCGTAATAAAAATAAATTAAGGAGGAAATAACATGAAAATTGATGAAACCAACAAAACTAATCCTGTGAATGAAAATGCAGGGACTAATAAGAATGAAAAGGTTAAAAATGATATTGAAAAGAAAGCCAGGGATGAAGGTGTAAAAAAAGGGGTAGTCACAACTTCAATAATCGGTTTTATTATATTGCTGGTTGCAGGAATAGTTGCTTTTTCACTTTATACCAGCGCGTATAATAAGCTGATAAACAAGATGGACGCACAGAAAACTGCACTAACAGGTGTAGTAACTGCCCGGGATTCTGTGATCAGTGAATGGATAACGACTTTTGATGAAATTGAAAAGAATATCACAATGATAAAAGAAAAAGAGAAAGTGATCACTCTTAATTCATCGAATGCTGAAATACCCAAAGACAAGAAACTACAGGTACTGGAAGATATTAAATATATAAATACACTTCTCGAACAGAACAAAAAGAAGATTGCCTCTCTTACTGCCCAGTTACAAAAAGCAGGTGGGACAATGAAGGTTCTGCAAAATAAAATTTCTGATCTGGAAGCTACAATGAAACAGAATGAAAATGAAATTTCGGAATTGAAGATATCACTGGTCAACAAAAAATTTGAGGTTGAACAGCTCAATACCCAAATGATGGTTATGAAGGATACTATTGCAAAGAAGGATGAGAAAATCAGTACGCAGACCTATGAGATGAATAAGGCTTTTTATACCTGTGGCACGTATAAAGAATTGAAAGCTAAGGGCCTTCTAACCAAAGAAGGTGGATTTATCGGACTTGGTAAAACGAAATCTTTAACTGGAAATTTTCCTGATAGTTCTTTTGTCCAGATCGATGTCACTAAAACAACATCGATTTCTGTAAATTCAAAAAGTGCTAAACTTATCTCTGAGCATCCTGCTGCTTCATATGAGTTTATACGTGACAAAGACAAAATAATTAAATCTATTGAGATAAAAGATCCTGCGTTGTTCTGGAAAATTTCAAAATATGCAGTTATTGAGATAACTAAATAGAGTTATAATATATTCCAGGAATAATTGTTTCCCGGATAAAAAAATTGTGAACCCCGCAAGACCGGCGATCTGCGGGGTTTTATTTTTCAGAAGGTGGCGGAGGTGTTGACTGATTTTACAATAACCAAATAAATATAAAAATATGCAACAGATATGAGTCCTGTTGTCTGATAATAGTTTTTATTTAAAAATAATTCACATAGTCATTTCTGTTAATTCTTGCCTGAAAATGATGTCTGATTATTGGTTCACAACCAACTATAGCTTTATTTCGTACCGAAACAATTAATTAACTTTGTATCTTATGGATCAGCTTTTCCACATATTTGAATAATGAATTTAAACCATATAAGTAAAGTGACAGAATCCCACTACAGTACTGAGAAAATGCCAGTGTTGTTCCTGGGGCATGGCAGCCCGATGAATGCCATTGAGGAAAATGAGTTTGTAGCAGGTTGGCGTAATATAGGGAAAACTCTGCCAAAACCAAATGCAATTTTGTGTATATCGGCACATTGGGAAACTCGTGGGACATACGTTACAGCTATGGATAAGCCACTGACAATTCATGACTTTGGCGGATTCCCCAAAGAATTGTTTGCAGTACAATATCCAGCGCCAGGAAGTCCTGCCCTTGCTGTGGAAACTAAAAGTATTATTAAAAAAACCGTAGTTGGCCTGGATGATAAATGGGGACTTGATCATGGTTGCTGGAGTGTGGTAAAGCATCTTTATCCCAAAGCAGATGTTCCCGTTATTCAACTGAGTCTTGATTATTACCAGTCACCTCAATATCATTATGACCTGGCCAAAGAACTTTCATCGCTTCGTAAAAAAGGTGTATAGATTATAGGAAGCGGAAATATTGTTCATAATCTTGGTCTGGTAAACTGGGAAAAAATTGACGAACCCGGGTTTGGTTATGACTGGGCAATTGACGCAAATGAAAAGATTAAGAAATTTATTCTTTCAAATGATCACAAACCACTTATTGATTACAAATTGCAGGGAAAGGCATTTAACCTGGCAATTCCCACTCCCGACCATTTTCTGCCGTTGCTTTATGTTTTGGCTCTAAAGGAAGAAAATGAGATAATCCATATATTTAATGATAAAGCTGTAGCAGGTTCATTAACCATGACTTCAATCAGAATTGGTTAGCAATAGTACCACAACCCAGCATCATTCAAAGAGCGGACAGATTCACTCTTTTCTTTCGTCACTTTCAATATCTCCCGATAGCCTTTAAACTATATTCTTTAACACATTTCTTAAGTTTATTCCGCAGACTTTCTATATTTACCTATTAATTCATTGATCAATACATTTTTAATGATATACGACTACATTGTAATTGGATCTGGATTCGGTGGAAGTGTGGCCAGTCTCAGGCTGGTTGAGAAAGGTTATAATGTTCTTCTTCTGGAGCAGGGGAAACGCTATAATCCTNNCTTAGCGGGACAGGCGTTGGAGGTGGCAGCCTGGTCTATGCCAATACATTGTATATTCCGCCTGACGATTTTTTCAATAATCCATCATGGAAACACTTTGGCGACTGGAAACAAATCCTTGAACCTTTTTATGATAAGGCTTCCTTTATGCTGGGCAGAAAAAAATACACTAAGCTTAATATCGAAGACCAGGTACTTGAAGAGGTTTCTAAGGAGATGAATGCTCATGATACCTTTGAAACTGTTCATGTAGGTGTGAATATTGACGGAACCGAAGAAGAGACAGATCCATACTTTAACGGGCTGGGGCCACTTCGAAAAGGATGTATTGAATGCGCTGGATGTATGGTTGGTTGCAGAGAAAATGCAAAGAATACTCTTGACAGGAATTATTTGTGGTTCGCAGAAAAAATGGGACTGAAAATCCTGCCCGAAACAAAAGCCGAAAAAATATCATTCATCGATAATCTGTATTATGTTGAAACAAGAAATGTGACATCATTTTTCTCACGGGGAAAGGAAACATTTTCAGCAAAGGGCATTGTGGTTGCATCCGGTGCATTAGGCACAATGGAACTGCTTCTGAAACAGAAATATAAGTTCACAACTCTCTCATCTTTGTCTGATAAGCTTGGATATGAGCTAAGAACCAATGCCGAGACTCTTTGTGCTGTTTCCGGCGCTTTCGAAAAGCTTAATAATGGTCTCGCTATTACATCTGTCTTCAGTCCTGATCCGCATACTCATGTCGAGATTGTTAAATATCCCGATAAATCAAATGCCATGAAATGGTTTTTCGGGCTTTCAGTCGGAGGAGCTGATTCATCATTCAAAAGAACATGTATGCTATCTTTGAAGACGCTCACTCACCCCTGGCAGTTACTGAAAACATTATTTAATTTCAAATGGTCTACCCGTATGGTAATTTTCCTCGTTATGCAGACAACAGATAATGCCATGAAAATGGTCTGGGGGAAAAGCATATTAGGAAGTAAAATGAAGATTGATAACAGCGGAAATAAAAAGGTGCCTGCTTTTATCCCTGTAGGACAGGAGGTTATGGAGCGTTATGCCAGAAAGGTAACTGGTATTCCTCAAAATATTCTGCTTGAAGTGTTTTTCAACCGGCCTACCACCGCACATATCCTTGGAGGTTGCCCGATGTCTGATACCATCGAGACTGGTGTAGTTGATAAAAACCTGAAAGTGCATGGATTTCCCGATTTTTATATCACAGATGGTTCAGTTATACAAGGCAATATCGGGGTCAATCCCAGCCTGACTATTACAGCAATGGCTGAATATTGCATGAGTAAGATTCCACAAAAAGCGGAAGCTGATTCTAATGATATTTCTAAACAACTAATACTACTTGAAAACGAATGGAAAAAGAAGAGATCGGGTTAATAATTGATGAACAGCGAAAATTTTTTGCTTCCGGAAAAACCTTTGAAATAAAATACAGGTTTGAGATACTGAAAAAATTAAGGGCATTAATCATACAGCATGAACAGGAGATCGTGGAAGCTTTATGGAAAGACTTTCATAAACCTGAACTTGAAGTGATTGGCTCCGAATCCAGACTTATTATAAAGGAACTGAATTATATCATCCGAAACCTCAGAGAATGGGGCAGGAACAAGAGAGTTACCACACCTTTACTTCATTTTATGGCTCATAGCTATGTGGTTTCACAGCCCTACGGTCAGGTGCTGGTGCTTTCCCCATGGAATTTCCCGTTTCAGCTTGCTTTTATGCCACTGGTTGGTGCTCTTGCTGCAGGGAATTGCGTCATACTCAAAGTATCGAGACAGGTACCATGTATTGCTGCAGTAATGGAAAAGATCCTGAGCTATATGCCAAAAGAGCTTGTTGCAATAGTAGATGGAGACCATGATATTAGTGAGTACCTTCTAAATCAGAAGTTTGATTATATCTTTTTTACCGGGAGCCAGAGAGTAGGTAAATATGTCATGCAAAAAGCAGCAGAGAATCTTACACCCTTCTCTCTCGAGCTTGGAGGGAAAAATCCATGTGTTGTGGCTGCAGATGCCAGGCTTGATTATGCTGCGAAAAGAATCGCATGGGGAAAACTATTCAATTGCGGACAATCCTGTGTCGCTCCCGATTATCTGCTTATTGATAAAAAAGTTAAGGATCAATTCCTTGAGCTTATTTCAAAGGAGATAAAAATGTTTTACGGGGATAACCCTGAAACCAGTAATGACTTTGCCAGAGTCATAAGTTCTGAAAGCGCTGACCGGATTTCCCGGATGATTAATGTCAGCCGGATCGTTACCGGTGGCATTATCCATTCTGAAGTGAAATACATTGCTCCAACAGTAATAAAAGATGTCAAACCTGATGACCCCATTATGAAGGAGGAGGTATTTGGTCCGGTACTTCCGGTTATTGACTATGAAGAATTCGATGAGGTATATGCTATAATTAAAAAGCATCCCAAACCTCTTTCCGCTTATATATTCACTAGGGATAAGAAGCTTGTCCGCGATTTTCTTATGAAGACTCAATCCGGAAATGCATGCGTCAACGAAACTATGATGCAGTTTGCTTCTCACCATCTTCCCTACGGAGGTATAGGGTCCAGCGGAATTGGAAGGTATCACGGGAAAAGCTCGTTTGAGACCTTTTCAAATATAAGGCCGGTACTGGTAAAATCAAATCTTTTGGATGTTCCTGTCAGGTATCCTCCCTATTCAAAACTGAAGACAAAAATAATAAGTCTCCTAATGAGATAAAAGCTGTTTCTTCTTAAGCGGATATCCGACAGTCTGACCAAAAAGTACCCGTTGGTCAGCACTCAAATTTAATTTTGCGGCAAGTCTTGATTTATTGCAGTTATGAAACCAAGATGCCAGTCCATTTGCAGCAGCAAAAAGATATACATTGCCTGCAATAAGGCCTGTATCAACAAAATAATAAGCCTTTTGAGTTTCCGGATCCTGCAAACCGGGTTCCTGATAACCTGAGGTGTTCGAAAGTTTATTTAAATCGGCAACGTAAATGAGACGTATGGGAGCCTTATCTCCAAAATTCTCCTGTCCTTGTCCGATTGCCAGAGTACGGAAATCACCGGCAACAACCGGGATCAACCTGTGATGAGGTACATCGTAAAAATAAATTCCTTCCTCGAATGCCACATAAAGATCAATTTCCTGAGAGTTGCTGGCTGTTGCTGCAGTTCTTCCCGGAATTCCGAATGGGCCCTTTTTACGATTAACTCCACATGCAGCCCAGATAAGATTTGAAAGCAATTGCAATGGCAGTTTTTTATCACTGATCTCACGGATTGTTCTTCGCTGCTTTAATGCTTTTAGTACTGGTTCCCCTTTATCAAGTTTGGGTTTCAACAGTTCTATTGGTTGTAATTCCATAATTGGCTATTAGTATTATTTGCCATGAATATATACAAAATTTTCCTAAGTATTTTCTATTTGTCGGAGATAACTTTATGCCTGCAATGCACTTTTATTTTGTCAGTGAATATTATTTATTTAGTTTTGTGTTACGAATATTATAAAAGATAACACTATGGCGTTAGCACGGTTTGGAGTAAGTCTGGAAGAAGATCTTCTTAAAGCTCTTGATGGCTTTGTAATTGAGAACAATTTTCCAAATCGTTCTCAGGCAATCAGGCATTTGGTAGAACAAAACCTGGTCGAGAAAAAATGGCATTCCAATCAGCTTGTTGCAGGAGCCGTTGTTATGCTTTACGATCATCATAAAGGAGATATTACGACGAAGTCAAACGATATTCAGCACGAGTATTTCGATGTGATCCTATCATCTCAGCATTTCCATTTAAGTCATGACAATTGTCTCGAAATTGTTGCTGTAAAGGGAAAGGCAAACCGGTTGACCGAATTATCCGATAAATTAATTAGCATAAAAGGCATCAAACATGGCAAACTTGTAATGAGCCGGGCNNAGAATAAAGTAACACGGATTATTAATAAAGTAGCAAGTATGCATATCCCTGATGGTTATCTCAGCCCACAGACATATATTCCGTTATTCGGAGTATTTATACCGACACTTACAATTGCAGTAAAAAAAGTAAAAAGTGAGCTTTCATCACGTGACATACCTTACCTTGGAATGGCAGCAGCTTTCTCGTTTATTATAATGATGTTCAATTTGCCAATCCCAGGCGGNNACTACCGGTCATGCGGTAGGGTCTGCCGTTATTGCTATACTTTTTGGTCCATGGGCAGCCATAATTGCCGTATCGGTAGCATTGATAATACAGGCATTTATTTTTGGCGATGGCGGAATTACGGCTATTGGAGCCAACTGCTTCAACATGGCCGTCTTTATGTCATTTACAGCATATTACATTTTTAAACTTGTAAGCAATGGACCAGGGAAAAAAACAAGAGTGTCGTTTGCTGCATTTATCTCAGGATATCTGAGCCTGGTCACAGCGGCAATACTTACATCCATTGAATTAGGCATACAGCCTATGATTGCATCCACAGCTGATGGAAAAGCCTTGTATTGCCCTTATAACCTTAGCATTGCAATTCCCGCGATGGCTATTGAGCATCTCCTGTTTTTTGGCATTGTCGAAGGAATCATTACCGCGATAATTGTAAGCTATTTTCTAAAAAGTGAACCCGGTATGATTTATGCTTTCAGGAAAGGAGGTAAAGATGAAACTGGATAAGCTTCAGAAGAAAATTCTTATAATCCTTCTTGCGTTATGTCTCTTAGCACCAATCGGAATACTGCTTCCGATGTATTTTAATGCCGGCAGGGCCTGGGGTGAGTGGTCGGCACAGACAATGAAGGAGCTGGTAGGTTATGTGCCTCAGGGACTGGCAAAATATTCAACTGTATGGAAAGCGCCTTTCACTGATTACAGCATTAATAATCAGGATAAATCTGTTGTTCATCAATCAGGATATTATATTGTTTCGGGAATAATCGGAGCGACTGTGACGTATGTTGTGATGTTGATAATTTCCAGGTTAATCGTCCGGAATGAGAAATAAGATCCCCTTATATTTACTTCAGCCTGATGACATTAAAATCAGGTCGAAAGAAATAACAAAAGTAAAACTTTCCTTTCTTGACAAGACAATATTAAACTCAGCCAACGCCGTAAAATCTATATATCTTCAGGCAGAAAGTGCAGCAAAAGAAGGTTTTATCCAAAAGATCAATCCGCATGTAAAACTCATTTCGTTGATTTATATGGCGGTAGTGATTAGTTTTGTGAGTAACCCTGCGGCACAAGTACTTATAACAGCTTTTATTTTTTCATTTTACCTTTTGACAGGATTAAAGGTTTTCCAGATCTACAGGAAAATATTTTTTATCGCGCTTATATTCGGCTTTCTTATTGTATTACCGGCTTCTCTCAATATTATAACTCCCGGCAAAGTTATTTTTAAACTTATTTCCTTTAATAAACCTCTGCATTTCTGGATTTATTATATCCCTGAAAATATAGGATTTACTCAGAATGGAATTCAGGTAGTATTACTGGTTTTTCTAAGAGTACTTAATTCTGTTTCATTTGCACTGCTGATTGTTTTTACAACACCTTTCCCCTCATTTATCAAGTCTTTCAAAATGATCGGAGTACCAGATATATTCCTTATGATCATTTCACTTGCGTACAAATTTATTTTTATTCTTTCCCGGGCAATTGAAGAAACCTACTTTGCTTTGAAATCAAGGCTTTCGGGCAATATTAAAAGCAAGAATATCAGAATACTGATCAGCGGAAGGATATTTTTTATTTTTAAAAGATCGATGATAATTTATGAAAGTACTTATTATGCAATGGTATCCAGAGGCTACCATGGAAAAATAAAGCTGCACTCACAACATCGCATAAATGTTATGGATTTAGTTGCTCTGGTTATTATTCTTGCATCAGGCATTGTTGTTATCTTATTCTAAAAAAAATGGAAGATATTATTTCTTTGAAAAATATTGATTATTCATATTTTAGCAAAATTCCGGCTCTTAGAAATATTAACCTCTCAGTTAAAAAAGGTGAAATGTTTTCTGTTATCGGTCTGAATGGAAGCGGTAAATCAACCTTGCTGCATATTATTAATGCACTTATATTTCCTGATTCAGGAGAAGTTTTATTGGACCAAAATCCTGTAACTGAAAAATCCCTGAGAGATAAAAACTTCGGAGTCCAGTTCCGGCAGCGCATGGGCTATATTTTTCAGAATCCCGATATACAATTATTTTGTCCAACAGTATTTGATGAACTTTTATTTGGCCCCTTGCAACTCAACCTTTCTCTTGATGAGGCAATGGAACGAGCTGAGCAGACTTTATCATATCTTGGTATCGGATACCTGAGAGAGCGTCCCGTCTATATGCTATCAGGAGGAGAAAAGAAAAGGGTCGCCATAGCATCAGTTCTTACAATGAATCCTGATATTCTGCTTATTGACGAACCTCTTTCAAGTCTTGATCCAAGAACGCAGACATTTTTCATCGAACTCCTGCTTGAACTAAACCATGCAGGTAAAACTATCATTTTTACCACGCATCAGCTTGACCTTATTGAACACCTTCAACCCAGGGTAGCAGTACTTTCTGATGAACATACTATTAGAAAAATCGGGACTGCTTCGGATATTCTGGGTGATGAAGAACTTCTGATCAATGTGAACCTTGTCCATGAGCACGTTCATAAACATGGGAATGAGGAGCATAAACATTATCATTCGCATTATGTCTTTCATAAACATTGAAATTTTATTAATTTTATGCCACTTATTTCAGAAATTACACTCAAAAACAATCAATAAATAACTTGTCTTACTTAATTATATACAATCTTATGCAAAAACTTATTTTCTCATTTATTATTATGCTGGCTGCTATTGCACCTTTAATTGCACAGGAAGATGCGGAAGGCAGCAAAGATCCGGCCTTGTTTACCAGGATGCCAGGTTATCATATTTACAGATATGATGATGTACAATTTGACAAATATGAATTCAGGATCAGTCATGAGAAAACGCAGGTTGTTGAGGGGCACCATCTTTTAATTTTGTACGACCTCAATAATAATGTTCAGGCCCCAAGTCCGCTGCAGATTGGACGGAATTATATCAATGCTGTGAAAAAAATAGGCGGGCAACTCATTTATGAATATCAGGATCCCGGGGAAGATGTTGTATTGAAAGTTACAAAGAATGGTATGGAAGTATGGGCTTATGTCAGTGCCAATGGCAGCGGTTCATACGGAATTAATCTTGTCGAAAAACAGGCAATGAATCAGGATGTGGTTGCTGATGCCAACAGTCTTGCAAACAGTATCAGGGAATCAGGCAAAGTCGCTGTTTATGGCATTTATTTTGATACCGGAAAATCATTATTGAAGCCTGAATCACAACCAACTTTGCAGGAAATTTCGAAATTATTGAAAATGGACCCTAATCTTAAACTCTATGTAGTGGGGCATACAGATAATGTCGGAGACTACGTTTCAAACATGCAACTTTCAATTGAAAGGAGCATTGCAGTTGTCAACGAATTAAAATCGAAGTACTCGGTAAATGAAGGACGATTAAGAGCCTGTGGAGACGGACCTACTTCACCAGTTGCCAGTAATGATAAGGAAGAGGGCAGGGCTTTAAACCGCAGAGTGGAGTTGGTAAAGCAGTAGAATTTGAAAAATGATTTTAGAAAAGACCTACGCATTATTAAAAACGAGATATAAAAATCAGATTGAAAACCTGACCATTTCGGATGTGAGAATTGGTGTTTTTCTTTCGGCAGTTCTTCTGTCAGATGGTAGTTGTGGTGTTTCGAGTTCTGTGACAGATTCTCATTCATTTTGTGATAAAAAAAACCGTGACTTCGGAGATTTTTCACCTTCGAAAATCAAGGGACAAAATGTGATCACCCTGCTTGAAACAAACAAAAAGTCTAATACAATTGATACATTAAAAATCGCAGTACTGAATGCGATATCTTCAAAATTGCTCACAACCGCTGATTACAGAATAATTGAAAACTGCGATCCAATAGATCTTATTGAATTAGATTCCAATAAAACAATAACAGTAGTCGGTGGATTTCAGACTTACATTCAAAGAATATCGGAAACCAATAATAAATTATATGTTTTGGAATTAAATGAAAATGCGCTTTCCGAAGAACAAAAACAATTTTATATTCCGGCTGAACAATATGCAAATATTTTGCCTGCTTCCGATATTGTGATCATTACCGGATTGACACTTGTAAACAACACTATTGAAGGTTTGTTGTCGTCAATTTCACCTAAAACACAAGTCGTAGTTACAGGCCCTTCCAGCAGCATAATTCCTGATATTTTATTTGAAAATAAAGTGAATATAATAGGTGCGACCCGGATAACGGATTCTGATCTCTTATTCTCAATTGCAGGTGAAGCGGGCGCCGGTTTTCATCTATTTAAATATTGTGCTCAAAAGATCAGTATTCTGGATGATTGATATCAGGCTTGATAATAAGTTGATAAAAGTCTGGGATCCAGAAATTCATATATAAATAATTTACAGGTAGGACATCATTTGAAAATATTTTTCTTGCTACATTTGACATTATCGATTTTGGATAATGAAATATAAAACCAGATAATTAATAATTAATGAAAGTTACGGGCTTTACTTTTATCCGAAATGCAGTTAAGTATGATTATCCTGTTGTTGAAGCAATAAAATCTATTTTGCCGGTTTGTAATGACTTTGTGGTAGCAGTTGGGAAATCAGATGATAATACTATTGATCTTATTCAAAACATTGATAAACAAAAAATTAGCATAATTGAGACTGTTTGGGATGATTCGCCTGAAATGAAAAAAGGAGGCCGGGTTTTTGCTTTGGAAACAGACAAGGCTTTCCAGGCAATTCCTGCCGATTCTGACTGGGCATTTTATATCCAGGGAGATGAGGTTATCCATGAAAAATATCTGGATAATATTTATTTATCAATGGAAAGATTCAAAGACGATATCCAGGTTGACGGTCTGTTATTCAATTATCTGCACTTTTATGGATCGTATGATTATGTTGGAATATCACCTAACTGGTACAGACATGAAATAAGAGTTATCAAAAATGATAAATCTATTTACTCATACAGAGATGCACAGGGTTTCAGAAAAGAGAAAAACATAAAACTGAACGTTAAGCCTGTAGATGCATATGTTTATCATTATGGATGGGTGAAAGAACCCGGGACCATGAAGAAAAAGGTTGAAAATGCATATTCATTTTATAACGAAAAGAAATTACCAGAAAAAATATTGTCTGATCAGGGGTTTGATTTTTCTTCGATAGATGCACTGAGTTTATTTGCTGAAACACACCCTCAGGTGATGAAAGAGAGAATAGAACGAAAGAACTGGAATTTCCAATATGATGTTTCACTCAACAGACTTTCATTAAGGTATAAAGCAAAGATCTTTTTGAAAAAATATCTGGGAATAAATACATATTACGAGAACTATCATATTATATGAAACCGGATTAAATCTGCTGTTGCTATCCGATAAAAGCTGAAACAAGTTCTTCCCCAAAGGCTCAAAACCAAAGATCCCTTTTTCATTTCAAGATTTTAATAGTTAAGATTTTATTAAACTGCTTAAACTCTTTACGTAAAATTTGTTTCCTGGGTTTTTTGATTATACTTTTGCGGCGCGAAAGACAGCCCTGCTAGAAATGTGCTGTTTTGATGCAACCAAAAGATAAATAATGTTTTAGAAAGAAATAAAAGATTCAGAGAATAATTTCGATAAATAGTATAAGTATGAAATTGACGCGAAAATGTCTTTTGACCTTTGTAATTCTGGGACTAATTACTAAAGGATTTAGTCAGGATAACAAAGATATGCTTAAACTTTCAATATCTGAGGCCCAGAATTATGCGCTTCAGTATAATCGATCAGTTCAATCAGCAAAAATTGATGTTAAGTCAATGGAAAAAAAGATATGGGAAAACCTTGCAACTGGATTTCCACAGCTTAATTTCGATATAAATTATCAGCATCAGTTTGTTGTTCCTGAACTTAGTCTGGGACCCTATCTGGATGTAAATGCATTACCAGATGGGTTTCTTACTAAACAAAATATTTTGGATCATTATCCGAACTCACCTCCTTTTGCATTGGGTGTAAAGAACAATGCAATAATTAATCTTACACTATCTCAACTGATTTTCAGCGGTCAGTATTTCATAGGTGTCAAGGCAGTTCAGATTGCGAAACAGGTTACGGAGAAAGCTCTTGTCAAAACTGAGGCCCAGACAAAAGAGTCCGTTGCAGATACTTATTATCTTATTCTGGTCCTTAGTGAGAATGACCGAGTGTTGAATGAAAGTCTGAAATCGGTAAACCAAACCTATGGCGAAATGGTCAAGATGAATCAGCAAGGTTTAAATGAAGAGACTGATGTCGATCAGATTAAAATAAACAGCTCTAACATCCAGACACTTATTAATTCAGTTGAGTCGCAGAAGGAGATTTCGATGAAACTTCTGAAATTCCAGCTTGGCGTTGACTTCAATCAACCATTGGAGTTGACTGACAGTCTTCGTGGAATTATTGAAAAGGGGAATATTCAATATATGTCTCCGCCTGAGTATAATGCAAAAAACAGCGTTGATTACCAGATAATGAGCAATCAGGAAAAGGTAGCATCTCTGTTGCTGAAAATGGAACAATCAAAATATTTGCCAACCGTAACCAGTTTTTACCGCCATCAGGAACAGACAAATCAGCCATCTTTCAATTTTGCAGTAAAAGATATTGTTGGGGTTACATTAAGCCTTCCGATTATAAGCAGCGGTCAGCGTAATTCAAAGATCAGTCAGGCAAAATTCGATCTGGAAAAATCGCGTCTTAATAAAGAAAATGGTGAACAGGGTTTAATGATGGATTTTGAAACAGCCCTGAGCAGCTACCAGACGGCATTCAGCAACTTCACGACCAACAAGGAAAGTATGACCCTGAGTAAAAAGGTATATGAAAAAACAGTCATCAAGTATCGGGAAGGGGTATCATCGAGCTTTGAACTGACTCAAAACCAGAACCAGTTCCTTACAGCAGAATCGAACTACTACAACTCAGTTCTTTCACTTTTGAACGCCAAGGCAAAACTCGATCGCATTTTGAGTATTAGTAATTAGTAGGTTATTTAGATTATATACTTTGAATAATTCGGAAAAATAAAAAATCAGAACAGGTATGAAAACCATCAATTTAATTATAACAGGTTTTGCAGTTATGTTTATTATCCATTCATGTAGTGGCGATAAGCAGGCACAACTGTCAAAACTAAAACAACAACAAGCTAATCTGTCAGATAAGATTAAAAACCTTGAGAATGAACTGAGATCAGAACAGAAGGATCCTGTTAATCCGGAGAAATTTAAATTTGTTGGTACTACAGATGTCAAAACCAGTAGATTCGACCATTATATAAGAGTGCAAGGCAAATTAGATGGTGACCAGAATGCTGCAGTCTTTGCAGAAGCTCAGGGTACGGTTTCTTCCAAGTTTGCAGATGTGGGTCAGAAAGTTGTCAAGGGTCAGGTTTTAGCCCAGATTGATGATCAGCAATATCGCAGCCAGATGGAAAGTCTGGAAACACAGTATAAATTTGCGTCAGATATGTTCGATAAGCAAAAACGTCTCTGGGATCAGAAGATTGGCAGTGAGGTTCAATATCTGCAATCAAAAACTACTAAAGAATCGCTTGAGCGGCAGATTTCCTCTTTAAATCAGCAGGTTGAGAAATTTAAAATCAAATCGCCTATAGATGGCACTATTGAAGAATGTAATATTAAAATCGGCGGCGTAGTTTCCCCCGATCCCCGTTCAGCAGCCTACAGGGTTGTTGCATTTAAAAATCTTAAAGTTAGCGCTGAAGTATCGGAGGCATACTCATCAAAGGTTCAGGTCGGAGATAAACTGGTTGTCCTGTTTCCTGATATAAATAAACAGATAGAAACCAGAGTTGATTTTGTCAGCAAATACATCAATCCGGTGAACCGTACTTTTATTATAGAAACCAGAATTACTGATGGTATACAGGATTTAAAAGCCAATATGATTGCAATTATCCAGATAAACGATTACCATTCAGATAACTCGATCCTTGCTCCAATGAATGTAATTCAGACTGATCCGGATGGTAGTTATGTATATGTTGTTCGTCCGAAGGAAAAATTCAATGCGGCATTCAAACAACCTGTCACTATCGGGAACAGCTATAACGGTGTTGCTGAGATTCTTAAGGGTTTATCTGTTGGAGATAGAATTATATCTGTTGGTTATCAGGAACTGGTAGATGGCGAATATATCAGGTTTTAATTATTATTCTGATAATAACTTTATCAGGGGATAAATAAATATTTTCATGGAAAAAAAGTTTAAAGAGTTTTTTGCTACCAGCTGGGCAATCGACAACAAGATCAGTGTTTATGTTCTGGTATTTATAATATCGGTATTTGGTATAATTAACTATTATACAGTTCCTAAAGAGCAAATCCCCGATATTGTGATTCCGATGATAAATATTAACTCAATTTATCCCGGAACCTCACCCGCCGATATGGAGAACCTGGTGACGCGACCTCTGGAAAAGAACCTCAAATCTATAAGCGGTGTAAAAAAAATAACCTCCCGTTCCGTACAGGACTTTTCAGCTATAATTGTTGAGTTTAATACCGGAATTGAGATTAAAGACGCTAAACAGAAAGTTAAAGATGCTGTAGATAAGACAAAAAAAGATTTACCTACAGATCCTTCTTTTATTGAACCATCAGTTATGGAGATAGATCTGTCAGAGATACCAATCCAGTATATAAATTTATCCGGTGACATCCCCCTGGATCGTCTGAAAAAATATGCCGACGAAATGCAGGACAGGATTGAAAGTCTTAAAGAGATTACGCGGGTTGAAATAGGTGGGGCTCTTACACGTGAGATTCAGATTGATATAGATATGTATAAGATGAAAGCTGCCAGTCTTACATTCAGAGATGTGGAACAGGCAGTGAGTCTTAATAATATGACCGTTTCCGGCGGCAATATAGATCTGCAGCAAATGAGTCGCTCCATAAGAGTTGTCGGTGAAGTAACAAATATTGATGAGATAAAGAATATTGTAGTAAATACCTCAAGTGGGGCACTAATAAAATTAAGAGATATTGCTACTATCCATGATGGTTTTCATCAACCGGAAAATTACGCCCGTTATGACGGTAAAAATGTTGTGACACTTAATGTAATAAAGAAGAGCGGACAGAATCTGCTTGATGCATCTGACAAGATAAAGGCGATCATCACAGACATGCAGCAGACCAAGCTTCCGTCCAATCTTATTGTTCAGGTTACAGGTGACCAGTCACGCAATACCCGGAATACTGTAAATGAACTAAATAATACTATAATACTTGGATTCATTTTTGTTACCATCGTCCTGATGTTTTTCATGGGTCTTGTAAATGCCCTTTTTGTTGCTTTATCTGTCCCTTTATCCATGGCTATAGCATTCATTTTTCTGCCTTGGATTGGTTTTACTATGAATATGCTTGTGATGTTCGCATTTATTTTTGCACTCGGGATTGTTGTTGACGATGCTATTGTGGTGATCGAGAATACTCATCGTATTCACAGGATAACTAAAATGGACATTACCTCATCAGCCAAGTTTGCGGCGGGAGAAGTCTTTGTTCCTATACTTTCAGGCACTCTTACAACACTTGCTCCGTTCTTTCCTCTGGCATTCTGGCCAGGGGTAGTCGGAGAATTTATGGTTTTTATCCCGGTTACACTCATCATCACACTTTTTGCATCATTAATAGTAGCATATATATTTAATCCGGTATTTGCTGTCGATTTCATGAAACTTGATGATGAAGATGCTCCTGTTAACAGACGCAATGTATTCAGGACTACTGCCATAATATTACTGATATCATTACCCTTTTATCTGTTTGGGGCCAGAGGAATTGGTAATCTGACATTATTCATTGCAATTTCTTTCCTTGGTCATGAGCTATTCGGCTATAAGGTCCTGAGAAAATTTCAGTCCCATTTTATTCCCGCACTGATGAGGAGATATGAAAATACTCTTGTATGGGTTTTAAAGGGAAAGAGACCGGGTTACTTACTCGGGGGTATGATAGCACTCTTCGTGTTTACAATGGTCCTGAATAATATTGTAAAACCTAAGGTGGTTTTCTTCCCCAATAATGAACCAAATACAATTAACACTTTTATCAAGATGCCCGTAGGGACTCAGATAGATGTGACAGATTCTGTTGCCCTTATTGCAGAGCACCGGATCATGAGTGTCCTTGGTGAAAAAAATCCAATTGTGGAATCAGTTGTCACGAATGTTGCATTTCTTGCCTCAGACAATAGTTTCGATAATTCAAGCAAATCATCAAACCTGGCAAAGATCGCTGTCAATTTTGTTGAGTATAAGTACAGAAAAGGGCAAAGTACAGGTGAATACATGAATAAAATGCGTGAGGTATTGAAGGATATCCCAGGGGCTGAAATAGTTGTCGATAAAATAAAAATGGGACCTCCTACGGGAAAACCAATAAATATCGAAATAGCAGGGGAGGACCTGGCGCGGCTTGCTTTAACTTCTGAACTCTTTAAACGATATGTTGATTCATTACAGATAGCTGGTATTGAGGAATTAAAATCTGATTTTGCCACAACCAAGCCGGAGATAATTATTAATCTTGACCGTGAAAGAGCAAATACTGAGGGTATTACTGCTGCTGTCGTTGGTGATGCAATCCGTACAGGTCAGCTTGGGAAGGAGGTATCCAAATACCGGGAGGGCGAGGACCAGTATTCAATAATGCTGCGATTTGAGGAAAATCAACGCAAAGATCTCGAACAGCTGCTAAATCTTACAATTACTTACAGGGATATGAATTCAGGTATTCTGAGACAGATTCCTCTTTCAGTAGTTGCTCATGTCGCTTATGTGAACAGTTATGGGCAGATTAACCGCCTTAACCTGAAACGGGTAGTTACCCTCTCGTCAAACGTACTGGATGGATACAATGCAAACCTGATAAATGCCCAGCTTCGTAAAGTGATCCCTCAGTTTGCAAAACCATCGGATATTGATATCCGCATCACAGGCGAGCAGGAAGATCAGGCGGAATCGATGCTGTTCCTTTCAAAAGCAATGATTCTTTGTCTGTTCCTTATTATGTTCATACTGATTACGCAATTTAACTCAATGTCTAAAGCTCTGATTATCGTATCTGAAGTTATTTTCAGCCTGATTGGAGTGTTGTTGGGTTATATGATCTTCGGCATGACTATTTCAATTATAATGACAGGAATGGGAATTGTTGCTCTGTCAGGAATAGTAGTCAGAAACGGAATACTGCTGGTCGAGTTTACCGATAGATTAAAAGCACAGGGAGTTAAAACTCGCAAAGCGATTATTCAGGCCGGTTTGACTCGTATTACTCCTGTAGTACTGACAGCAACGGCTACTATCCTGGGTCTGATTCCTCTGGCGATCGGGATGAACATTAATTTTCCCACATTGCTGACAGATTTAAATCCACATCTGCATTTTGGAGGAGATAATGTAATGTTCTTCGGACCATTATCCTGGACAATCATATTTGGGCTAAGTTTCGCAACATTCCTGACTCTGATCTTGATACCGGTAATGTACATTGTGATCTATTCCCGGAATATAAGAAGACAACGTCGTAAATCGAACAGGTTAGCATTACAACGAAAAACCTGAACTATCTGAGGGCGCATTTTTCAATCAATTGGAAATCAGGATTAAGAAGTGATTTTATCCTTTTTCAGAAGAAAACGTTTTGTTAATGAAATCGCTGATACCAAAATAAAGATAGATCCCAATACTGCTACAATTGATGATCCGGCTGGAAAATCAAAATGGAAAGATACATTTAAACCCAAGAAACTTCCCAGGAAGCTTACAAACATTGCAATAATAATTACTGCCTTATTAGACCCTGCGAGCATAATGGCACAAACAGAGGGAATAATCAAAAAGGAAAAAACCGGTATAACTCCACTGATCTTTACAGCAAAAACAATTGATAAACCTATAGAAACATAAAACAAAAAATTCCAGAGATTGAACCCATTTTTCACAATTCTATTTGTTTCAAAACTGCTGGTAAGTTCAAAGAATTTTTTCTGAAAAATAATATGCATAAGCGCCAGTACACTAAAAATAATTCCTGTAATGGTAATTTGTTGAATATTCACAGAAAGGATATCTCCAAACAATACTGCCTGTATATCTGAATCACCATGAGGAGTCTTTGAAATAAGCATAACAGTGGCAGCTGAAGAGAATGCATAAATTATTCCAATGATAGCTTCAAGTTTTAATCGCTTATCCCGGATATCAATCATTGAAATTAATAATGCTACAAGGAGTGTAAACACCAGGGGAACAGTTGTTAATCCATACCCAACAAAAGCTGCGAACGCACCACCGAACGATGAAATCTGTCCAAGTGCAAGATCGACAAAAACAATTCCCCGGCCAACTACATGAATTCCAAGGTAAGATAAAAACAAACCTGTTATCAATGAAATTATGAATGCCTGCACCATAAAATTTAAACTGAACATTTCAAACATACTTTTCTTTTTTTAATAGTTATTTGTGAAATTAATTGGAAAGTGTTCTGATGAATTAAACCTGAATGACTGATTAATTGATCAAATAAATATTTAATTAAATCCCTGGATTAATTTATCAATATCGTAATCAAATAGATCAAAATAATCTTTGATACTGTCGAATGCTCCCACTGAGGTTCCCAGTACTATAGTTTTTGCACCTGTTTGTTTTGAAACCACATCTGAAGAAGATGTTGTAAAATATGGCGATGAAATAATTACTTTAATAGCATTGTTTTTTATTTCGGAAATAATTTTTACAATTTGAGTTGGCGTGGGGGGAATACCTGGTTTTGGCTCAAGGAAATCAGCAATTTCTAAACCGAATCGTTGTTCAAAATAACACCATTCGTTGTGATAAGCAATAATCTTTACGCCTTTGTATGGAGCCATTTTCATTTCCCATTCCTTTAATTTAAAATCAATTTTGGTATTAAAGGCATTAAGATTAGCTTCAAAAAAAGCTTTATTCTCTGGAGAAATTTTTTCAAGACCTTCACAAATATTCTTTGCGATCTGTTTCCCATTAATCGGATCTAACCAATAATGAGGATTGCCAAAAATGTGAATATCGCCTTCACCACGATTGATGACTGAAGGCACTTGCATCAAAACCACACCGACAGAGGCATCGACATAACCATTGCTTCCCTTTTGAATTTTCAGATTCCGTGAACTTGAAAGAAGTTGCGGAGACCAGCCTGTCTCAAGATCCAGTCCGACAGTCACAAACATATCTGCCCTTGAGAGTTTGATAATATAACTTGGTTTTGGATCCACAAAATGTGGATTCTGATAACCTGTGGCGATTGAAGAAACATCCACTTTATCACCGCCAATTAATTCAGTAATGCTCTTTAAATCAGCGGTTGTAGTAACTACATTAATTTTTGTCGCACCGACTGCAGTAGTTCCGATACATGTGAGAAGGATAAATACTATTTTTAGTTTCATTGTCTTATATTTAATAATTAATATTGATGAGCTCCATGTGTTCCAATAACAAAAATCCATCGAAGCAGGATCTGGTTCTGTTCTTTTTCCATATTGCCTGAGATAGTCTTTCCTTCAATTTCCAATTTCTGAAATTCGGTAGCGTACCATCCAATGGTAGTCGAATAAGAGTTTTCCCTGGTACTTGCGGAATAGGGTTTATTTGAATAGCTATACATGCCGGTAAAAAAGAAGCGCCTGGAGAATTGAAAATTAATAAACGAATACATCCCGAAAGAATTGACAGCTTTGTCTTTTGCAATGTTTGCGTTACTGAAATAGGTCTCCGACTGCCATGTAAAGGATTGGTAAGTATTGAACTGTACTGGTTTCCATTTATAAGTGAGATCTATAGCTGCAATATTAGTCCTTTGATCATAGAAGTTGGCGCCTGTAACGCCTGAAAAACCCAGCTCCAACGTAGCATTCGATGAAAGATCGAAAAAGTTTTTTAAATGGGCCAGTTCAAGATAGGTGTTCCCCGGGCTTCTCGAAAAACTCGGATTATCAATTGGTCCATCGGTAAGTTGTACCACAAGTTCCTGATAAAAAAGATGATTTGGAACAAGCCAGCTCAATGAAGCTCCCTCATCATTTATACCTTCACCAAAATAATTTTCATAAGCAGTGGGCAAGCTTATAAATGGTAAAGCATGTGAATGCACAGGGTTAATCCTTCCCATTGCGCTTTTAAACTTTCCTACTTTTAATTGCAAATGTGCCGGTAAGGAAAGTGTAGTAAGATATCCCTCCTCCAGATCTTCACTAAACTTGCCCGTGACCGGGTCTTTCCCGACTGTGAAAAAGAAATCAGCTCTCGCATAAGGATCCACAACTGATTGAAG
>PMEC01000022.1 GCA_003155705.1 Bacteroidales bacterium | reverse complement strand
TGGAATACATGATCCGTAACTGGAATAATTTCTGCTGGTTATGTGGTGACCATATTCTCGATACACATGTACATAATATAGACGTTATAAACTGGTTCATTGGCAAGCACCCCGAAAAAGCTGTAGGATATGGAGGGAGAGCCAGAAGGGTTACAGGTGACCAGTATGACTTTTTCAGCATAGACTTTGATTATGGTTCAGGCGTAAGCTCCCATAGTATGTGCCGTGAGATTGATAGTTGTACAAATGCAACAGGAGAACTTGTAATGGGAACAGAAGGTTATACTAATTGCCAGGACACTATCTGGGATCTGGACGGTAAGGTGAAGTGGACATTTGAATATCCTAAAGATGAAAATGGCAATTCAACCAAAACATTGGCAATTCCTGCTTATGTTCAGGAGCATATGCATCTGGTATATGCAATCAGAACAGGCAATTATGTTAATGAAGGGGAAGAGACAGCCGTATCAACGCTAACGGCAATTATGGGGAGAACAGCTGCTTATACTGGCAGATTAATTGGCTGGGATGAAATATTGAAATCTGACATGGATCTCGGACCTAAAGAGATTAAATTTGGTCCTGTTGATATGGTATTTGAAACTCCTGTTCCGGGTACTCCTGTAACAGTATGATCATAGAAATTCTTTAATCTTCAAAAAAATACTGACATGGCAAGCAAATCATCAAGAAGAGATTTTGTTAAGAGGTCAGCTACGGCTATAGCTGGCGCATTTGTGCTTCCAAATATAATCCCCTCCTCCGCTCTTGGGCTGGGAGGCAAAACTCCTCCCAGCAACAGGATTGTTATGGGTCAGATCGGAACCGGATCGCAGGGGACGAGCAATATGAGAGACTTCATTAAACTGAAAGACCAGGTTCAGTTCGTAGCCCTCTGTGATGTCGACGCAAAACGTCTGGCAGCCACAAAAGAAATGGTCGCCAAGACAAATAACAACAAAAACTGCAGAACTTATGGTGACTTCAGGGAATTCCTTGAAAAAGAAAAACTAGACGCAGTCTCAATTGCTTTGCCTGATCATTGGCATGGAATAATCTATACTGAGACAGTAAATAAAAAGGTTGATGTCTATGGAGAAAAGCCAATTTGCCGTACAATAAATGATGGAAAAGTAATTGTCAGTGCAGTCAAAAAGAATAATATAATATGGCAAACCGGAAGCTGGCAGCGTTCTCAGGAAAACTTCCNNTCCAGGAAGTGCCAAAAGAGCTAAACTGGGAAATGTGGCTCGGACCATCTTTAAAAGTTCCATTCAGAGGCGTATATCATTGGGACTGGCGCTGGATACTCGATTATTCAGGAGGTCAGCTTACTGACTGGGCAGGTCATCATATTGATATTGCAAACTGGGGAGCCGGACTGGAGCATACAGGGCCCTTTGAAATTACCGGGGAAGGGTTTTATCCTAACGAAGGAATTTTCAATGTCCCGGTTGAGTACGACATTCTGTGCAAATATGCTAACGGTATTGAGATGAGAGTTGCAAATGCATCGCGTTATCCAATGGGAATGGGTACTACGTGGTATGGCGATCTCGGATGGCTTCATGTAGACAGGGGAGGGAAGATTTCCGCTTCCGATCCAAAAATACTTGAAGAGAAAATTGGTGATAAAGAGATACACCTGTACAAAAGTGAAAATCACTGGCAGAACTTCATTGATAGTGTTCGCTCAAGAAAACCTGCGATTGCCCCCATTGAAGTTGCTTTCAGGGCAATTTCCGTTGCACTGCTGGGCGAAATAGCGATGACAACCGGTCAAAAGATAAAATGGGATCCTGAAAAGGAAGAGATTATCGGAAATCCGGTTGCGAGCCGTTTACTAAGTCGCCCTTATCGCAAACCATGGACATTACCAACTGTTTAAAAAGAATTTGAAATGAAAAAACAATACATAATACTGCTGATTGTTGCCGGATTATTATCTCTTTTTGCTGCTTGTAAAAAGGAGGCAACCTATAGAACTCTTATTATAACGGGTCAGAATAATCATAAATGGAAAGAAAGTTCGCCTATCCTGAAAACAATACTGGATGAAACTGGTTTATTCACTTGTGATATAGCTATCTCTCCTGAAAAAGGAGGCGATATGAACAAATTCAATCCGGATTTTTCCAGATACAAGCTCGTTGTGCTGGATTACAACGGCGAGTCATGGTCAGAGAAAACTAAAACCGCATTTGTGAATTATGTCAGTAGTGGGGGAGGTGTGGTAATATACCATGCTTCCGATAACTCATTTCCGAACTGGAAGGAATACAATGAAATTTGCGGACTTGGTGGTTGGGGAAACCGTAATGAAAAATCAGGTCCCTACATTTATTATAAACGGAATGAATTAATAACAGATACTTCTGCCGGGATAGCTGGTTACCATAACAAAAGGCATGAATATGAAGTAAGGATCAGAAATACTGCTCATCCAATTACCAAAGGATTGCCGGTGAGATGGATGCATGGCAATGATGAACTTTACAGCAAACTTCGCGGACCTGAAAAAAATATGGAGATTCTTGCAACAGCTTATTCCGATACTGCCGGGAAAGGAACAGGAA
>PMEC01000029.1 GCA_003155705.1 Bacteroidales bacterium | reverse complement strand
CCTTTGTCCCTTTCATCCGCCTGAAAAAACATGCCTCCTTCACCATTTGTGGCAGTAGCTACCATTGCCTTTAAAGCATGGCTTTTGTACCAGTCGAGAGCAAGAATATTACCAGGCTGCCTTGCCATGGAGTAATTCCAACGCATATAAACACAGTTTTTAGGAAAATCATTCAGAAGACTGTCGAGTTTCGGAATTCCTTTCTCCCAGGCACCGGCTGCAGCNNCGGCATATCGTCCCAGAAGATGGGGATCCTGCCATTTTCTTTTGCAAACTCGCATACTCTTTTGAGCCAGTAGAGACTGAGGCTCAGCATCCCCTCTTTATCGGCCATTGGTTTACAGCGCGGGCATAAGCCGATATTGCCAATCTCATCACCGCCGATATGAATATATTTTGAACCCGGTGTCGCAGCAATGGCATCTCTGTAAAGATCAAACAGAACCTGATAAGTGGCTTCATTCAGCGGACAAAATGCCCATTTGTTCCAGACCAGCTCGCGCAGGCCGGCGTACTGCTCATGTTTCAGAATAAAGGTCGCGTGTCCCAGACCCTGAACGAGAGGAGTGATTTCTATATGTCTTTCTCTGGCATATCGCGTTAACGCTGCCATTTCATCAATACTGATCGACTGCGGAGCTCCGACAAGAGGCTGGCGCTGATATCGGAGTTTGTCTTCAAACTCAAAGACTACCGCATTGATCTTATAACGTGCCAGTCTGTCAATGCTCTCATAATAATAGTTCATATGATCGAGATGGTGCTTGACATCAAAATGTACTGCCCGGTATGAGAATGCGGGATAGTCGGTTATTTTACATGAAGGAACCGGCTTCTTAAAATCTCTGGCATCTTCAAGCAGCTGTTCAAGTGACTGACATCCATAAAACAATCCTGCCTCACCAGTTGAAATTATCTCTACCTTATTCAGCGAGATGGTCATTATATATCCTTCTTCTGATGGAAGTGATGTGATCGTTTTATCAAGGATAAGAGTAAGTGTTCCTTTATCTGCTGACTTTCCAATGATCAGTTGGGATAATAAACTGCCCAGTACCGGACGATGTAATTCTCCTTTTAAGATCAGATACTGCAGCATATCAGGTGCAAGCCCCTCTCCTTTCAGCAGAACAACACTTTGTGGCTGAGGGAGAATCATGAAAGGTGAAGGCAGTTTCTCAGCGAACAAATTTGTCTGGGTAACAAATAAAAAAAAGATAAAAATCGAAAATGACAAAAAAAAGTTCTTTTTCATTTTATCTGTTTTGATTTAATTGTTCAATAGTAAACTATTTGGTTGAATTGAAGTTTTATTTCAAAATTTCCATGGGCTTGAAGGCGTTCCGGCATCAGAAGCCTTTGGCCTCTGATTAAATGGGGCAACCTTCCCTGAATGAACATCAAAGAGTCGTATATTAGTTTGTTTAGCGGCTTCTGCCAGTTCTTTATAAGGACGATCTGTAACATCCACAAAACCAATATTATAATTCTCTCCATCACCTCGTCCCAGAACAGGTTCATCTCTCCATTGGAACCAGTAAGCGCCGAGGAAGCAACTAAGAGATGCTGCCTGCTCAACATAATACCTGTATGCATTTCCACGTTCCTTTTGATCCTTTGCCTGCACTAATCCGGCGCCAAGACCGTTGGCAGGGACACCAATATGGAACTCCCCGATTAAAACAGGGCGGCCGGTGTAACGGTATGCCCTTTCCAACTGCCACATGGGTTCGTATTCGTAAACGTTGATACTGCAAACATCGAAAATTCTTGCTGTGCGAAGTAATTCATCCGAAATGGATCCACCAAAACGAATCCCCAGGGTAAGGTGATTAGGATCATATTTTTTGATTGCAGAACAGGTCAGATCAAGATATTTTTCGAATGNNATCATTTCAACCAGTTCATTCTCGCGATCATCAAAAGCAGGCTCATTGCCCACAAAATATCCAAGCACAAGAGGATCATTCCTGAGTGGAGTACATTGCGTATTTGCAGCCTGATCAATATTTGTAGCAAATTCTTCTGAATAAACATCAGGAAGACCTAGAAAACTGCCCTGAGTTCTTGGCCATCTCATCATTACGGTGTATGGCATTCCATCTCCTCCGCTGGTCATTCCCCAGGATTTCAGACGAGGAGTGATCCGATCTAAAGGTGGATTAACTGGCGGCGCATTTACAGTTGTCTGCGGTTGTGTATTGCCCGCATTTGAGGTCTGTGGGGGGCCTGGCATTCCGGATCCTCTCTGACCCGGACGCCCTCCAAAACCTGCACCAGCACCATTAGATCCGGTCGAAAGGAATAGGTGTCCGTGCGGATCGACAAACCACCATTTGCCATCGACCTGTTCAACATGGAAAAAACCTGTAGCTTTTGCCTGGGTATTTTTATAGCCACTAAACTCACAATAGTTGAAATCCGAATAATTTCCCCAGGTTTTTACTTCATCAGCCAGCTCCCCGGAAAGTTGTTCTTTACTCTTAATTTTTCCAGGCCAGTCAGCGTTAGACCATTGATTAAATTCGTCAAGTAAGGGAAGTTTTTCAAGAAATTCGGATCCCTCATCTTTGGTGGAAAGATGTATTGCCCGTATTTCAATTGTTGGTTTATTGACAGGATATTCCATTGCAAAACCTATTGATTCAATTGATTTTACATCACCAAATGGTCCCCGGGTGGAAAACCAGAAAGCGTTAGTACGACGGTTATTGGCGGATGCCAGATCATTTCCCGCCTTATCCATGCCGACAAAATACTGAATCGGCAAAGAAGCCCTGAACCAAACATTCTGTCCGAATGGCTGAAACATCAACCTGATCGGTGTACCGTTTGTCCGGTATAGCCATACGCTGAATCTCTGGGGTGAAGTGGTTCTGATTTCCATCACCAGATGAGAATAGGTGGTCCAATCTGAAGGCAAAGCAGGATATATATCTTTAATTGCCAGCTTGTATTCACAGAGAGTGCCGTCATAGGTAAGCTTTTTAGCTTCCTGGGAATATGTACCCACAGAAAACAATATTATCAGCTGCAGCGAAATCAGAATAATCCGTAAATCTGATCTGAAATAATTATACATGAATTAAATAATTATGGTTAGTAATAAAAAGTATTTTCAAAGCTGATCCAAAGCAATTTTTGCATTTAAGTAATCAGGCAATAATGTCAGAGCAGTACTAAATTCTTCGCGTGCTTTGGATTTATTGCCAAGGCCTGTGTAACCAAGACCAGCATTGTAGTGTGCCATTGCAGCATTATTTCTGGAGGATTGCCGTCCGATGGCCTGGGAAGCATCAGCGCCAATGTTGGCAGGTTGGTTCAAAGCTGACTCAGCAGATGTCACCAATTCGTTAAATACTGCCTCATTCCCAATTTTATTGCCAAGTTTTTGTTTTGCAAGGGCTTGATAATAACGTTGTTCTCCCTGAATAAGAGAATTATTTCCAAACCTTCGAACGCCTCCTCCACCTGATACTCCTATTGATGGATTAGGTGTAATAGCATCGTTCCATGATTTTTGAGCCTTCTCCTTCTCACCCGATGCCTCATAAGCGCATCCTGTCCAGTAAGATATTCCTGCATTGTAAGAACCTCGTCTCTGATCCGCACGCAGGTTTTCCGGCGGATCAAGAGCCGTTTTAAAATCCTCAATCGCTTCACTGTATTTTTTCACTTTCAGATGCTGCAGCCCGCGTACCAGATACGCATCTGCCCAGGCTTGTCCGGTATTAAAAGGAGTAGCTCCTTCCCATATGCTGAAAGTACGATTTTGCATTAGCTGTATCGACTCGTCGGGTTTACCGGCAAATGTTTTGAGATTGATCAGGCTGCCGAGAGCTTCATCGTTCCTGATTACAGTTTTTTGATTCCGTTCAAGCAATTCAAGGCGTTTTTGGACAGGTGTGCCTGCAGCCTGGTAGAGTCTGTCAAGCTCTGCGAAGTGAGTAGGATAAGCGTTGGCTAATAACACGGCTTTCTCCAGGCTCACAATTGCTTTTTGTTGTGAGTTTTCACCTTGTTGATGTGAATATGCTATTGCAAGATTCCGCCAGGTAATCGGAAAACCGGGGTCTGAGGCTGAGGATCTCTCCCATAATGATATTGACTCTAAAGGTTGCCAGTCGTAAAGCAGGTTACCAAGATAATAGGCGGCACGGGCATCTTTTGGATTGGCTTCCAATGCGCTACGAAGAACCGGGATTACTTCGGACTGGAATGGGAAAACATATTCAGGAGATTGAAGGGTTGCCTGTTTTCTGTAATCTCCAGCTTTCGGAAGATCTCCAAGTTTTTCAGAGAAATATCCCAGATAATAATAGACGA
>PMEC01000151.1 GCA_003155705.1 Bacteroidales bacterium | reverse complement strand
CTGGCATTGAAATAGTTATCATCAATCCAAATTGCCTTAAGAGCGAAATTTCTTTCAAGTATCTCATTCTTATGACGGCAAAGCAATTCAAGAAGTTCCGATTCTTTTGTGGTTAATTTAATTGTATGATCATTAAACGTGAGCAATTGTTGTAACGTATCAAATGAATAACCTCCAATCGAATATTTATCTTCTTTCTTCTGCACTACTGTTTCAGTAACTCTTCTTAAAATGGCCTCAATCCGGTAAATGAGTTCTTCCATTGAAAAGGGTTTGGTAATATAATCATCTGCTCCTGTTATAAATCCTTCAATTATATCTTCCTTCTGATTTTTGGCAGTAAGAAAAATGATCGGAATATTCTGGCTTATTTTTCTGACCTCTTTTGCGAGAGTAAGACCGTCCATTTCCGGCATCATGATATCAATGATGCAAATGTTAAAAGCATTCTTTTGAAATGATTCAAGAGCCTCTTTCCCATTAATGCAAAGAGTTGCATCATAATTCTTTACGATAAGATAATTCTTTAGAAGGACCCCCAGATTATCATCATCCTCTGCCAGAAGAATTCTTTTGTTTTTCATATGTGTCCTGTTTTTGGAATGAAAACTGTAAATTTTGTCCCTTTGCCAGTCTGGCTTTCTACTTTGATAGTCCCGTTATGATCTTCCACAACTTTCTTTACATAGCTTAATCCAAGACCGAATCCTTTAACGTTATGAACATTCCCGGAAGGGACGCGGTAAAATTTATCATAAATTCTCTTTATATTTTCCTTGCTTATTCCAATTCCTTTGTCTTCGACAGAAATTAAGATCCCCTTTTTATTATTTCTGGTCGATATTGTAATTTCCGGTCTCTCTTTTGAATATTTAATTGCATTATCGATCAGATTGGATATTGTATTCATAAAATGTACTTCATCTATTTTTGCAATAGAATTTTCTGCCTGAAAATCAGTTAATATCAAGCCATTACGGCTGTTGACCTGCAACCTGAAATTCTCAATCACTCTTTCGATAATACGGTGAACATCAATTTCAGTAAGAATGAGTCTGAGTTTAACTTTTTCAAATATGGCCATTTGAAGAACTTTTTCCACCTGATATTTCAATCTGGTACTTTCATCTGAAATAACTTTGGCAAGATTATCTGTATCTTTCTTCTCTGAAGGAATACTTTTATCAGCAAGCATTTGTGATGCAAGCGATATCGTCGATATTGGAGTTTTCAGCTCATGGGTCATATTGTTTATAAAATCGTTCCTGATCTCAGATAACTTTTTCTGTCTGAAAATGACAATAAAAGTACCTGTCGACAAAACCAGGAGCAGAGCAGTAAAGATGAGAGATAAAAAGCCGAGACTTCCAATCTTTTCAAATTTATATTGTTTTTCCTGCATGAAGTACATAACTATCTGATTCTGACCAGGAACTGGGTCGTTTGGGAAAAGTTGCCGCATAAACTTATTTGTCCCGACCCTGTCATTAAATCCGGGTGTTTTAATAATTATTGAACGTCCCGATCTTATAGCAAATTCATAATTAAGATGGATCGCTACATTATTAAGTGCTTCCCTGAGTTTCCTGTTTACGTTTTCGAGATTTACCCTGTTTCTTATATCAGGTGTTTCCCTGAAAATTTTTTCCATGATATTTTCAAGGAATACAATCTTATTCGTGACCCGTCCTGATAGACCCGCCTGAATACTTTGTGATTGGAATTCGGGAGAGTCTTCAACTTGAAAAGGAGAAGTGTCTTCTGCTGAAATAATTATTTTCTGACCTGATTTACCGACTATTATTGGCTGATTTGGATCGATAAGACCGTACATTTCAAGTAAATCTGAATTAGGCCTGTATCCCTGGAGTTTTCTGGCTATTGGAGAGTTTGCAGGTATTATGGCAGTAACTGAATCGGAGTTGGCTGGGTTAACTTCTTCAAGGATCTTGTTTATAAGCTCACTCTCTTCCATATTCAGGACGACCGCTTCAAGTGCCTTATTAGCCTGATAGCGGAATTGCTGATCAGTGATATTTATAGCGTTGCGTATCCAGTAAAGCTGAATAAGAATAAGTCCGGAAACTGAAAGAAAAAAGAAAATTGCCAGTAATACAATAGTTTTTTGTTTCATATGAATGCAAAATTACTCCTATCCGGATTAATTTAACACTCTTTAACTTTCTTTAACACGCGATAGTGTTTATATAGAAACAGGCAGGAAGAAAATAATTTTATAAAATAAAAAATATTAACAATTAATTAAGTTATTGTTAATATTCAGTTAATTACGAAAAAATATTTTTTAGTACGAAAAACCATGCTTATATTTGTAAGGCATTTGGCACGATATTTGTTTTAAAAAGATAGAGGTTTTTTTCATAGGTTAGGTTAGTTTTAGGGTTATCAAAAGTTTGAGCCGCTCGCCCGAGCGGCTCTTCTTATTATTTTGAAGGCAGGTACTGTACCTTAATGATATCGATATTCTTTTCTCTTGCAGCGTAATAAAACTGTTTCCTTATATGACTTGATTTTTTCTTTTCAATCCATGTAAGATTAATGATATTTGATGAATTATTTTTCATTACAAGTTTTATTTTTTTTTGTTTATGGGGGAGTTGGATTTCTTTGACATTGTTCCAGAGAAATGTCTGAATTTTTGGTTTTAACATGCCAAACTTAAACTCAATTTTATCATTGTCAATGATGATATAATGATCATTTTTGCTGAAAGTAGCAATTATTGCAATTGTCCCTGCGACAAAACTTATGCCGAAAGGAGCCAACGATAATGACAGGTGAATTGACTCATTATGCAAAATAACATTCATGAATATAATTCCCAGGCCAGCCAGAAAAAACAGAGATGTAAAAATCCATAATAAAACTTTTCTGCCTCTTGAAAATTCTTCTTTAGATAAATTGTAATAAAGATTTTCCATATCCTAAAGGGTTAGGTAAACTAAATTCTTATCTTTAATTTCCAGCGGATCGAGTCTGAATACTGCTGTTATTCTATCTATTTCTCTTAAAGTGCTGGTTAGTTGTTCAATATTAAATCTGTTGGCAAAGCTGTTTATCCGGAAAAAATAATCAATTTTCTTCAGTTTCTTCAACAGATAATCTTTGTCCGATCTGTTTGAGATCAGGTTGAAGGTTATTTCAGGGGAGCTGGAAGTATCAGAATATCTGCTGAAGCTTAATTTCATTCTGCCAACTTCTTTCAGATCGATAGTATTAACATTCCTAAGGGTTATTTTAAGTTTCTTATTCAGTAACTGAGAAAGTTTATAATCAGCTTCAGTAGAAACTAAACCAAAAATTACAAATTCGTCATCTGTGTGGTCATCGAGTTGAATCCTGGTAACCTTTGGCCGCCCCTTCATATACTATTTGCTTAACCCCATAAAGTTATAAAATAATCAAGCAAATTTTTCATATTCCCCGGAATTATCTTTTAGTCGCTCCCAGGCCTGACGAGAAGCTTCCTGTTCAGCTTCTTTTTTAGAGACTCCCTGTCCCTTGCCAAATTCTACCTTATCAATGCACAATTTGGTAGTAAATACAGATTTTTTAAGGTCGAAATCATATTCTTCATTATAGGTAAAAATAAGATTGCTTTTTTTCTTCTGTACCCATTCAAAGACAAGGCTCTTATAATCGCTATCTGTGTTTACAATAGTTTGAAGATCAAGGTAGTTTTCGAGGACATTTTTTATAAAAAAGTGTTTGGTTCTTTTTAGTCCCTTATCAATAAAAATAGCTCCGATGAGGGCTTCCAGAGCATCACCGTATAAATGTTTTGTATTATGGCCGGAACTGATATTACTAACAAGGAGTTTGTCAATATGCATGGAAACTGCAAGCTGATTCAGAACATCTCTGTTTACGATTCTTGATCGTATTTTTGTCATGAATCCCTCTGAGGCTTCGGGATATTTCTCAAATAGAAAGTCGGAGAGAATCATATCCAGAACTGAATCACCAAGAAATTCAAGCCTTTCATTATTTATTCTTTGCCCGTCAGGCAGGTTGAAAGATGCAGAACGATGTATGAACGCTATTTCATAAATCTTCAGATTCCCGGGACGGAACCTTAATATTACCTTTAAACGGGAACTGAATTCCCGCTTGTCAAGAATATATATACCGTTTTTTCTTTTCCGGAATAAAGACACTAAACCTCTGCTTTTATAATAACGACAGAAGCGTTGTGACCGCCAAATCCAAAAGTATTGCTCAAGGCAGCATTAACTTTTCTGCTTTGGGCCTTGTTCAGAGTCAGATTCAGATTCTGATCTATAGCAGGGTCTGGATTCTTAAAATTGATAGTTGGAGGAATGAGGTCATGGACTACTGCCATAATGGCTGTAATAGCTTCAACTGCACCTGCTGCGCCAAGAAGATGGCCTGTCATTGATTTTGTGGAGCTTATGTTCAGTTTGTAGGCATGTTCCCCGAATACGTTAATTATTGCTTTGATTTCGGATATATCACCAAGCGGAGTGGCGGTACCATGGACATTAATATAATCAATGTCTTCAGGTTTCATTCCGGCATCACTGACGGCAAGTTTCATAACATTACTTGCCCCGAGACCTTCAGGATGGGGTGCGGTAAGATGAAAAGCATCAGCAGTCATTCCTGTTCCAACCAGTTCTGCATAAATTTTTGCACCCCTTGCCTTAGCATGGTCATACCCCTCTATAATCAGTGCTCCCGCTCCTTCTCCCATTACGAAACCATCTCTGGTAAGATCAAATGGTCTTGACGCTGTTAGATACTCATCATTGTTGGTAGAAAGAGCCTGCATCGCATTGAANNGTGGAAGAAGCACAAGCTGAAACAGTAGAAAAATTGGGCCCTCTGAATCCATATTTAATTGAAATCTGTCCGGCGGCTATATCACTGATCATCTTCGGAATAAAGAAGGGACTGAACCTGGGTGTTCCATCACCGAGCACGTATCCTTTTATTGCCTGAAAAAAGGTTTCAAGCCCTCCTATGCCTGATGCCCAGATAACTCCAACCCGGTCTTTATTAATCTTTTCAAGGTCAATCCCTGAATCGATAATTGCTTCATCTGATGCAATAAGGGCAAACTGGGAATACATATCCAGTTTGTTGGCTTCTTTCCTGTCAAAATAATTGCTTGAGTTGTAGTCTTTGACCTCACATGCAAATTTTGTTTTGAATTTTTCCGTATCAAACCGGGTTATCAACCCCGATCCGCTTACGCCATTCTTTAAACCATCCCAAAATTCATGTAAGTTTTTTCCAAGCGGAGTAAGTGCTCCAATGCCTGTAACTACAACTCTTCTCATAAATGGATCTTTATCTATGCAAAATTATTTTGCATTTTCCTCGATGTACTTGATGGCTTCCCCAACTGTCCCGATACTTTCGGCCTGATCGTCAGGAATTCCAATGTTGAATTCTTTTTCAAACTCCATGATCAACTCAACAGTGTCAAGAGAGTCAGCCCCCAGATCATTTGTGAAACTAGCTTCCGGAGTTACTTCTGATTCGTCAACGCCAAGTTTGTCAACAATAATCTCTTTTACTCTTGTGGCAATGTCAGACATAATAATAATTTTTAATTAATAATAATTTTAGACAGTGCAAAGAAATATATTTGTACTTTATTTTTCAAGAGAATTGGTGTTTTTTTATTAGTGATATATATCAATTGGTTGACAGACAGTTGAATATATCAAAAAAAACGATAAACGTTAATAAGACTTAAATATTCTAATTACCATTATATGAAGAACATAGCGATTTTTGCCAGCGGCTCAGGTACCAACGCCGAAAATATTATTACATACTTTTCGACCAGAAATACCGCAAAAGTTGCTATTGTATTGTCGAACAAACGCGATTCATTTGTTTTAGAACGTGCTACAAAGCATAATATAAGATCAGTTTTTTTCGACCGAAAGGAATTTTATATTACCGGAAAAGTTCTCAGATATCTGCTATTGTATAAAGTCGATTTCATAGTTCTTGCCGGATTTTTATGGTTGGTGCCTGAAAGTATCCTTGAACAATATCCTGAAAGAATTATCAATATACACCCGGCATTATTACCTAAATATGGTGGTAAAGGAATGTACGGCGAAAATGTTCACCGAATGGTTCTGGCTAATAGTGATAAGGAATCAGGGATCTCAATTCACTATGTAAATAAACTATATGACAAGGGAGACATTATATTCCAGACGAAATGTAAAATTGAAAAATCAGAAACTGAAGAGTCTCTTGCATCGAAAGTTCATGCCCTTGAATATCTGCATTATCCGAAAGTAATAGAGAAGCTTGTGGTAAAATTACCGGAATTTTTAATTAAAGGTCCCGAGGAGGCTTAATATAACTTTCTTGTTTATTTCAAATTTGTCCATATTCTCAGCTGAAACCGGTTCCACTGGAGGTGAATCAACCTTTAGCGGATCAACAGGTGATCCGTTCTGATAAAACCTGAAATCCAGATGAGGCCCCGTGGAAAGACCGCTGCTGCCAACATATCCTATAATATC
>PMEC01000147.1 GCA_003155705.1 Bacteroidales bacterium | reverse complement strand
TTTTAAAAGTATTCAATATTCTCGATAGAAATAAGTTTCATATTCCCTACATCGAGGGCAGATAATTTTCCGTACCCAAGCTCTTTCTCATAGATACAGCCGGTATCTATCGGAATGACTTTTGAATTTTCGCTGATTAATTTTAAGATTATTTCGGACATCTTCGGCCTGTGCCCGTGTATTATTGTTTTGGCGCGGAGTTCCGGATTTTCATAAGATGTCCGGCATTCCCATATCATCCCATGTATGTCTGAAAAGGGATCTGATGAGAAATCATTAAAGCCTGCGTGTACAAAAAGGAAATTGCCTGCTTTCTCGTAATATTTAAGTTTAAGAAAAAAATCAAGATATTTTTTTTCTACTTGTTGTATATCATGAATTCCAAAGCTTTCCATAGTTGTCATTCCGCTGTTTAAAAGCCAGAGAGGCAGCATATCCTGATTTTTCCAGGTTTCAAGCAACATTTCTTCATGGTTCCCCAAAAGAGGTGTAATATTGAAACCTGTATCTAACAGGTCTATGATGAAATCAATAACTTCTTTGCTCTTTTCTCCTCTGTCGATATAGTCACCAAGTAAAATGAGCCGGTCGGATTTAGTCAAACCAATATGATTGATCAGAAGACTGTGAAAAGTTTCATAACATCCGTGAATATCGCTTATAGCAAAAAGACGACCCATTTTCTGAAATTAATATGTAAATGTATCTTAATTAGATTAATTCGGAAAGTAATGATTGGAGATGCAATTTATTATTTTTCACCCGTCAGAATCATTTCAGCTTTTACACAATAATTGTCACCGGCGAGCTTTTTCCGGATAAATATTACCTCAATAAAATCAATTGCCTTCCGCACTGTTTGTGATCTTCTTCTATGATAGTGTCCTTTTTCGTGGTTAGTATTCAAAAATGAGGGACCTTTGAATCTGGTTGAGAGAAAAGGAAATATAAGTCCGAATGCGTTTTCATAAGCTTCCTTTCTGGTCCGCCCTCCAGTTCCGTTAATTGAATCTTCAGCATCATGAAGTTCATCAAAAATAATTGTACCGATCATCCCTGCCTTCTGAAAATCCAATAATCTGAGATAAAGATCTGATTCTTTTGAGATTAAGCTTGTGCCTATGGCCAGATGAAACGGTCTGTCAAAAAATCTCTTTACAAGATTTTCTTCAGCCAGGAAACAAGCTGTCTGAGCTGCTACAATACTGCCGGAACTGGATGATAAGATTATCAGAATAGTTTCACTGTCTTTTAAACCGGGAACAATCTGGTTAAATGCAGCAGAAATGATCCGGTCTTTTTCAGGATTTTTGACTGGTTTTTGAGCATTGTTTAAAGCCCAGATCACATTGAACATGGGATACTTAAAATATATGCCCTTTATAANNTATTTCCACAACCGGGCATAATTATATTTTTCCATTCTTGCTTTCATCTCCCTATCATGCATAAACGGAAAAAAATTATATCCTGTTATTCTCTCAACAGAATCAATAGTAACGGCGTAATTCATGACATCGCCTGTGCTACTCCTGTTAGGAAGCACAAAAGCAATGACCTTGTAAGTGGGTGTTGAGATATCTGCAATAACTTTAAAATAGTAATCAGGGACACCAATATGGTCCTTGCCTATGTACTTTTTTACACTTCTGAGCACCGGACCGGTTATTACCAGTATACTGTCATTCTTTATTGCCCACTCACGTACCTGCGCCTCAAGACGACTCCAGATTCCCCTGTTGAATCCAGGTTCCTGAGGGCTCATATTACTCAGCAGAAATGATTCACTCATGGCACTGGCTGACCATTTCATGTCTCCCGCCGGAGCCATGTGTCCCCTGTCGTAACCGCTTCCTGAATAATCTTTAAGTGTTGCCGATCTTCGTGACAGATTTTTGTCAGGTCTGAAATTCTCACTGCGAACCTCGCTGCCATTTTGAACCTCTTTTCTGGTGAGGATATATGCCACCCATGAAGGTTCTTCATAATCTTCATTATAACTAATGGAAAAGCCAGTGTAGCTCAATAATGTATCATTCAGATTATCTTCAGGGTATCCTTCAGCGACATCAGATATTTTTAAAACCAGATCCGGAGGATCGTTTGATCCGGTTAACAGACCAGGTGAATATTTTTTTACAATGAACCACAGTAAAACAAGTGATACAATAATAACTCCGGTCGCTATTTTGTTCTTACGTTTCATACCTCCATCATTTTTTCAAGAGAAATTTTAGCTGAAATTTTATTCTCGAGAAAAACCTGTTTTAAAGCATCAATAGGTAAGTAGTGGTAAGTATTCAGAAACCAGAAGATACTGTACAACGAGCAGTTTTTTTCACCTACCCTCTTCCTGAAAGGCACCTTAATGATTTCAGCTTCGGTTGCNNGCAGCGGAAAATCCCACACCCACTGTTACCGGATAACTGCCTTTTTTTGTGACATGTAATCCCGATTTCATGGCAGCTTTTGCCAGGAATTCTGCAGCCAGTTGTATCCCTTCTCCAGCGCTTCCGGCAAGAGATACGGATACACTTCCTTTCAGATTAGTTTCAAAAATTTTCTTAATAAGATGTTCCTCGGAGCAAAGGTTTGATTCAGTTGGTTTTATGAAACTATGCGATCTGTGCTTATTAGTACACTTAAATACTTTTACTTCCAGTCCTGCATCTTTAACCAAAGAGGAAAGTTTAAGTCCGGGATTTGATTTTGTGCCAAAACTCGGACATATCTCCATAACTTCAACTAGAGAAAATCCTTTGGTGCTGAAGGCAGCAGCCAGAGAATCAGAATAGTCGCCAATTCCAAGGACCCTTTCCGTATATGAGGAACCTGCCGCGGAAATAAGCTCGCAGATATCATATCCTTCATTCGTGCTTCCTTCAGGCTGGACAGGTGTTTTAAATCCGCAAGGAGTAAATTCAGAGGGTTGTCCGCCGGTCATTCCATACAGCATATTATTATGCAGTACAACTGTCATATTGAGTCCATTGTGTGCTGCTCCGATAATGTGCTGTATTCCGATAGTTGCGCCACCGTCTCCGATGAATACAACTATTTTTTTCCCAGGTTCGCGCATTCCCAGAGATATACCACCAGCCAGAGCAACGGACCTTCCATGCAATCCATGCACTGTGTGGGTAAGAAAAGATTTATCAATGATGCCATGACATCCGATATCGGTTACAAGTACAACATCAAGCGGATCAAAACCCAGCTTTAACAGTGCTTTTTCAGTGTTTCTGGCAACCAGGGAATGGCCGCATCCTTTGCAGAATGGTAAATCACTATCTGTCAGATATTTTGCAGTACTCATTTCAGCACCTCCGCAATAATGGCTTCAGGACTAATCATTTTAGCTATCCCGTTTACTCCGGATACACCCCTTCTTCCTGCTTTCCCGAAAAGTATTTGCCGGAACTGCCCCTCAAGATTTTCTTCAGCTATAATAACTTTCCTGTACTTATTTAAAATATCCATGTAAACATCAGGAACCGGAAAAATTGTTTTTGCAATAAGAAGTGAAACAGGTTTCCCGGTTAATTTCAATTCATAAACAGCTTTTCTGGCTGCCTGGGCTGATACATCATAAGAAACCACTAATGTATCAGCACCTGCCTGTTCATTGATTTCGTAAAATGAAAAAGAATCGAGATGATTAATTATTTTATTATGCAGGCGTTTTGTGTTATTTATTGCTTCGAGGGAAGAATTTTGGAGGATCCCTTTCATGTTATGAGTTGATGCAGTTAATCTTACCTGGTATTTGTTTTGTGTCAGCGGTAGGAATGGAGGAACACCATCATTATCAGGTTTGTAGGGATAATATTCTTCTTCTCTCTCAAACGTTTTAATATGCTTTTTGCTGATGTCTTCAAGCTTGGATATATCAAAACTGCTGAGATTCATAACCATCTCCTTTGAAGTGAGAAGTACGACAGGAGTTCTGAGTCTGACAGCGGTCTCTATTGCCATGGTAGGCAGGTCCCAGCAATCCTTCATATTACTTATTGCAAAGGTTGGAAGATGGAATCCTCCTGATATTGTCCCGTTTACAACAGATAAGTCTCCCATCGCCCCTAAAGTCGCTGTGCCTGTGGCAGGTCCCAGCCGTTGTACCAGGATAATGACCATTGGAAGTTCCATCATGAAAGCCATATTGACAGACTCAATCATCAAGGCATATCCCGGGAAGGAGGTAGCTGTCACAGGAATATGTCCCGTCGCGGCAAAGCCGGACATCCACTGTAAAACTGTAATTTCATCTGGAGCAGCCATCATTATAGGGTACCTTTTAGCGGCATATTTGTAAAGCAGGTCAGCAGGAGTGATTGGATATCCAATAAAAATATCAGCACCAGCCCTTACACATGATTCAGTTATCAGTCTTGATCCATCGATAAATGCAGTTTTTCTCTTTTTATTTGTATCATGCATAAACAGTTTTCTTTTCGATCAGTTGTTCTTTCAATAATAAGTTCGGCAGCTTCAGCCCGTTCTTCCAAAAATTACATAAGAGCTTCTAATTTATCTACGAGTGCTAAAATAGCTAATATTTAGATTATTGATGACCAAATTGGTTATTATCCGGCACCTGAAGACATGATTCCTGTTCGCTGATAAAATTACCCGATATACTTAGATTAAAAGCCAATCCATTGATATTTTTTTGGTTGCTGCATATTTGGTTCTAAGTTTGTTTGGATTTTGATGAGGAAGACCCTTGGGAAGCTTAATTTTTAAAAGAAATAATGCTTAAGACTACAAACGTTAATATTAATAACAGTTATTTTGTGTATAAAATAGGAATGCAATGTTTATCTTCAATGTGTTACTCATCCTTTAATGGAGCTTATTTGAAGCAATAACTAAACCAGAATCACCCAATTATGATTATAAAAGGGAACATAGCGCTAAGCGAGAACGGATTCGTTTTCAACCCTGCTACAGGTGACTCTTATACAATAAATAATACAGGCAAAGAGGTCCTGATATTAATTCGGGAAGGAAAAAATATTGATCAGATAATTGACTCAATGTTAGGGAAATACGATGTTGATAAAACTACTCTTGAAAGATATCTGGCCGATTTTATAAATGATCTGAGTGTAAATAATCTGTTGGAAGAATAGAATGGATCAGCGGAAAGTGACAGTAGCAGTGACGGGACTTAATAATATTGACAGTCCTGGTCCCGGAATTCCGGTTATCCGTGGTATCAGGGAATCAAAAGTTTTTAATGTGAGAATAATCGGGTTGGCTTACGAGCATCTTGAGCCGGGTATCTATATGAGAGATTTGGTAGATAAAACCTATATGATTCCTTACCCCTCAGAAGGGAAAGATGCTTTGTTTAAAAGGTTGCTTGAGATACATGCAAAAGAGAAGCTGGATGTAATTATTCCAAATTTTGATGCAGAACTCTTTTCATTTATCAAACTTGAAAAAAAACTTGATGGTGTTGGTATTAAAACCTATCTGCCAAGCATTGAGCAGTTTGAGGAAAGGAATAAGTCAAATCTTTCTGCTTATGGTGAAAAATATGGAGTACATGTACCTGCGGGTACTGAGGTTTATAGTACATCAGATTTAAACAATATCCTCAGATCAATGAATTACCCGGTTATGATTAAGGGTAAATATTACGACGCCTACGCAGCAAACTCGTTTGAGCAGGCAGTTAACTATTTTATAAGGTTGTCTGCAAAATGGGGTTTCCCGGTTATTGTTCAGGAATTTATAAGAGGAACTGAAGTTAATGTCGTTGCGCTGGGTGATGGGAAAGGCAATTTAATTGCAGCTGTTCCTATGCGAAAGCAGTATATTACTGAAAAGGGAAAGGCATGGGGAGGTATAACAATAGAAGATCCTTCATTGCTGGAGCTGGCAGGAAAGATAATATTTCAAACAAAATGGAGAGGAGGCATAGAGCTTGAGCTCATAAGATCAACCGACCACAGACTTTACCTGATTGAGATTAATCCAAGAATTCCTGCCTGGGTTTATCTGGCAGTTGGTGCCGGACAAAATATTCCTGAAGCTTTACTGATGTTGACGTTGGGAATGGAAGTTAATCCATTCACCCGTTATGATGTAGGTAAAATGTTCGTGAGATATTCATACGATATGATTGTCGATCTTGAACTTTTCTCCAGGCTCACCACAACCGGGGAATTATAGGATAATAAATGAACTTAGAGTAAAAAGACTAAAAGCAAAAATAATGTCAAAGTTAGTATTTGAACCGCCCACCATAACCCGATTGACTCCCGGAGTTCCTTCAAAACATGGGGTGGGTGCTGTAATTTCACCAATGCCATCAATTGATGGAGTTAAGGTTGATGATCTGATTGAGAAATATGGCTCGCCACTTTTTGTTTTCTCTGAACGGTCAATCCGGAAAGGGATGGAAGATATTAAGAGAGCATTCAGCTTAAGATATCTTAATGTTCAGATGGCATGGAGTTATAAAACCAACTATCTGGATGCAATATGCCGGGTTTTCCATCAGGAAGGATCGTGGGCTGAGGTTGTTTCAGGCTTTGAATACGACAAGGCAATACGAAATGGCGTTAAAGGAGAGAATATAATTTTCAATGGGCCAGGGAAAAGCGCTGAGGATCTGGAGAAAGCAGCCAGAAACGGATCCTTCATTCACATCGATCATTTAGATGAACTCTTTGTTTTAGCAGACATCTGTCAGAGTAAAGACATAGAGGCAAGGGTGGCTATCAGGGTAAATATGGATATTGGTATATATCCCAAATGGGACAGGTTCGGATTTAACTTTGAGAATGGAGAGGCATGGGATGCTATCAATCGCATAATGATTAACCCCAGACTTAAACTGATTGGTTTACATACTCATATTGGTACTTACATTATGAGTACTGATGCATACAGGATTGCCGCAACAAAACTGGCTGATCTTGCCTCCAACATAGCCCTGAAATACGATTATTTTGTTTCCTATCTGGATATGGGCGGAGGATTTGCCACAAAGAATACACTGAAAGGAGCCTATCTTTCAGGCGAAGATACGATGCCTTCATTTGAGGAATATGCAGAAGCTATCACATCAGCCATTTTAAACTCTCAGATTAAGCCGGATAAACTTCCGACTTTAATACTTGAAACGGGGCGTGCTCTGATCGATAATGCTGGTTATATAGCCGGTACAGTTCTTGCCAATAAGCGACTTTCTGATGGTCACAGGGCAACAATTGTGGATGTCGGGATAAATCTTCTTTTTACAGGTTTGTGGTACAATCATAAAATATGTCCTGTAACCAACCATTCAGGGCTGATTGAAGAGACAACAATCTATGGCCCGCTTTGCATGAACATTGATCTGATCAGACCCTCAATGATGTTTCCTTCAATGAAACGAGGAGACCGTTTTGTAATTACAAGGACCGGAGCTTACAATACTACCCAGTGGCTGCAATTTATAACTACCCGTCCAAATGTTGTATTAATAGATCAGGACAGGAAAGTTCATCTTATCAGAAAAGCAGAAACTATCGACTATATTTCTGAAAATGAGATTATACCGGGACATTTGGCTTGAAGTCAAAAGTCAGAAGTCAGAAGTCAGAAGTCAGAAGTCAGAAGTCAGAAGTCAGAAGTCAGAAGTCAGAAGTCGGAAGTCAGAAGTCGGAAGTCAGAAGTCGGAAGTCAGAAGTCAGCACTCATNNAAGTCAAAAGTCAGAAGTCAGAAGTCAGAAGTCGGAAGTCAGAAGTCAGAAGTCAGAAGTCGGAAGTCAGAATCGATGATAAAGAACAGTACAGTATCAACTTTTTTTCAGGGCGTTTTGCGCAGCTATTCACAGATATTCTTTTCTGAAAGCTATTGGTTTGCACTTCCTCTTTTGGTTGTTTCGTTTTTCGATATTTCTGCCGGATGCAGCGGTTTACTTTCTGTGATGACCGCTAATCTTGCAGCTTCAATGTTGAAGTTTGATAAACTGACAACAACAAAAGGGTTCTACGGTTTCAACAGTCTCCTGGTTGGGTTGGGATTGGGTCATTATTATGAGGTAACCTTTTTAATAATAGTTGTTGCTATATTTTCAGGTTTTCTGACATTGCTGATCACATTGGCTTTGCAGGGGATATTAGGAAAATATTACCTGCCATATCTGTCAATTCCATTTATATTCAGCATTTGGATTGTTTTGGGTGCAGGAGGAATGTTTAGCGGTACTGAAGACAATCAAAGCGGCGTTTACATCCTCAATAAACTGTTTAGTATAGGTGGAAATCTTTTTGTCAACATTCATCAATGGTGGGTCAGTAACATAACTTCAGATTTCCTTAACAGATATTTCCTGTCTCTCGGGTCAATTTTTTTCCAGTTTAATGTGTTTGCCGGGATCGTTATTGCAATAGCATTACTTTTCTATTCAAGGATTGCTTTTTTGCTTTCTCTTGTGGGTTATAGTGTTGCATTTCTGGCATATTCTTTTTTTGGCATAGATATGACGCAACTTGGGTATAGCAACATAGGATTTAATTTCATTTTAGGAGCTATCGCCATTGGAGGATATTTCTACATCCCCTCAAAGCAATCATTCTTCTGGGCGTTTGCGATCACGCCGATAATAGCATTAGTAGCTGCCGGGCTGTCTGGCTTGCTTAACCCGTTTAATCTGTTATTACTTTCATTGCCCTTTAACTTAATTATTTTGACTTTTATATATTCCTTTAGATTCAGGACGGTTCCAGGCAAGTTTAAGGAGGTTTTGATCCAGGAAGGAACACCGGAGCGAAATTTGTATTCGTTTCAGAGTTTTACCAGACGATTTCCAAACTTCGGCTGGCTGCAGATAAAACTACCATTCATTGGCGAATGGTACATTAACCAGGGACATAATGGAGAGGTCACGCATAAAGGTGAATGGGCCAATGCCTGGGATTTTGTAATAATCAACAGCCAATCATCTCAATATAACGCTGAGGGTAGCGATCTCACAGATTACTATTGTTTTGGTCAGAAAGTAATTGCTCCGGCTGACGGATCAGTTATCGTTGCTGAAGATGGAATCGACGACAATAAAATCGGAGAAGTCAATACTTTCAGGAACTGGGGTAATACAGTGATAATAAAACATGCCGAGGGCATATACTCAAAACTTTGTCATCTTCAGAAAGGATCTGTCTCTGTCAGGGTTGGCGATAATGTACATTATGGTCAGATAATCGGGAAGGTTGGAAATTCAGGACGTTCTCCATATCCCCATCTTCATTTTCAACTTCAGACTACCCCTTATATCGGTTCAAAAACCTTGAAGTATCCTCTGTTTGCATATCTGGAAGATGGCAGGGAGATACGGACTTTCACCTACCCTCTGGAAGGACATAGTGTAAAATCTGTTGAAGATAATTTTATCCTGAAAAAGGCTTTCAACCTGATGCCGGGGACTAAAATGAAATGGAATATCAAATCTGCAAGAGGCGTAGAAACCGTTACATGGGAGGTTTTTACAAATCCTTACAACAGATCTTATATCCAATGTCATTCCTCAGGATCTGTTGCCTATTTCCAGTATGATGGAGTTCATTTCTGCTTTACACATTATGAAGGAGACAGGAAATCGTTGCTTTATTCTTTTTATCTGGCAGCGTTCAGAGTACCACTTATAAATATTAATGGCTATATCACCACTGATTCTTTGCCGGTAAATCGTACTTTCAAAGGATGGAGACTTTTCTTACACGATTTTTCTTCACCTTTCTTTATGTACTTGAAAGTCAATTACCACGTTAGAATGAGAAGAATAGGCTCCGAGTTTGATATTGAAAGCTTTGAATATTGCTCAGAACTTTCCGGGTACTCTTTTAATCGGAAAATCTGGGCCAGGGGATTTAAAATCCTGGTGAATAAAGATAATTCTTTGAGATTCGAAGATGAACAATCAGAATTAGTGGCAGTATGCGAATCCTATTAACAATAGTTTTTATACTAATTGCTCTGTCAGAAAACTTGTCAGCTCAAAACGATTTTTTTACACTCGATAAGCAAATTAAAGACTTTTACTCTAAGGGTGATTTTAAAAATCTGAAGAAAACAGCCGATATAATGCTTTCGCAGGGAATCGATTACTATTACCTGCGATTCAGATTAGGAATGCTTGCCTATAATAAGAGGTTATATTCCTGTGCTTCAAATAATCTTAAAAAGGCTGTTGAGTTTAACTCACTCGATACAATTTCAAGGGAATGTTTATACTATTGTTTCCTTTTTTCAGGAAGGCAAGCNNATCACTGGAAACTCCTGGTTTTTCACCAACAGTTTACGCTGGGTCCGCTTTTGCTGTTTATAATGTAACTCTCTATAAAATTCATAAATTATACTATGAGGCAATACAAAACAGTTTAGCTATAAATGCAGGAATTGAAAGCCACTTTTTAAACAGGTTCAAAGGAACCGTGGTATATACAAGCTTTCATAAAAATGAAACAGTTTATTCTGCCGTTGATACACTGGGCAGGGCTATTAATTTCGCACAAAATCAGATTTACGCTAAACTTGACGGATATCTTTTCCCTGGTTGGACGTTTTCAGTGTTCGACCATTCAGCATTTTATACCGACCAAGTTACTCAGGGTCCTCCCTTTAACAGAGAAACAATAAATATTGCAAAGGCCGAATACGACTTTGGTGTCGGAGTTTCCAAAAATGGATGGAAAATAAGAACAGGAGCGAATTTATCATTCAGCAATTTCAGCAATTCAAATCAGATAAGGAGTGAAGCTTATCTTACATACCTTCCTTTCAGTAACCTCAATCTTTATCTGACAACCGGCGGGATGTATCAAACAGACAATAACTGGGGAGGGACATATCAGATCAATGAAGAGATAGGATTTAAAGTTAAAAAGTTTCTGTGGATTGAAGCTGGCGTAATTAATGGTAACTCATTCCTTTATGCCAGGAATCAGGGGTCCTTTATGAATAACTCATTTCTAATACCTGCAACCACAATTTATGGTAATTTTATAATTTTATCCGGAAATCATTTAATCTTTACTTTGACACCATTTTTTACAAAAAATTATATTTACTCATGGAATTTAAATGCTTATACCAGAACGGATAAGCTTATCTCAAATTCAGCAGGAGCTAACATTAAATTAACTTATAAATTCAAATAAACATGAAGAGATTTATAATTCTAATGATTTTGGTTTTTTCAGTCTTTGTCACATATGCACAGGATTACACAAAGTTAACAGCAGCATTCAGTGATAGCTATGCAAAGGAAAAAGCTGGAAAGTATATCGATGCGGTTATGGCCTTGAAGGCTTACTATAATGCTGATTCATATGAGATTAACCTTCGTTTGGGATGGCTAACCTATCTCCAGGGACAGTTTACTGAATCGATGAGTTACTACAATAAGGCAATCGAATTGATGCCTTATGCAATTGAACCTCGTTTAGGCGTAGTCTTGCCTGCCTCATCTCTTGGCAACTGGGATTTTGTCACCGGACAGTATAATAAGATCCTGGCGATTGATCCCAATAACACGCTTACCTTGTACAGAATGGGGCTTATCTCATACGATAAAAAGGATTATAATCAGGCTTACCAGTACTTCGAAAGGGTCGTAAACCTTTATCCCTTCGATTATCAGAGTGTACTAATGCTTGCCTGGACAAACTTCAAACTGGGTAAAGCCCGTGAAGCAAAAATTCTGTTTAATAAGGCTTTGCTTTATTATCCTGAAGATTCAAGCGCTAAAGAGGGGCTTGCTCTTATAAAGTAATAGTTTAAGATGAAAATCCGCGATAAAAAAATAAGATATTCAGAGATCATTCTTCTCGCCTTTGTCTGGCTTGTACTNNATCAATCGTTTTATTCTTGTACCAAAATTACTTTTTAAAGGGAAACAATTATTCTTTATAATTTCAGTATTAGGAATTATTGCATTTTTCACTGAAGGGTGTTATTTATATGATAATAAGATAAATAAATCACCAACCCTTGAGGAGCCGCAATCGAATAAGCAATTAGTTTTACCACCATATGCATTCCCGGGAGGTGTTGACCGGTTTGGAAATCTGCGACCTGCCCAGGCCCGTCAGCCAAAACCGATTCCTCCGTTTGCTAACTTTTTAATTCTATCAATACTCGTTGTCGGATTTGATACGGGTTTGAGATCTAGTCTTCGATGGATTGAAGTAGAAAATGAAAAGGTCAGGCTCGAGAAAGAAAATGTAGCCTCCCAACTGGTACTGCTCCGGAACCAGGTAAGCCCTCATTTCCTTATGAATACATTAAATAATATTCATTCTTTGGTTGATATCAATGCAGGGGAAGCAAAAGAGGCAATTATTAAGCTATCGAGGATGATGCGTTATCTTTTGTACGAGACTGAAACTGAAAAAACAACTTTAATAAGAGAGGTGGAATTTCTTGAGAGCTATATCAACCTGATGAAACTCAGATTTAATGAGAAGGTGTCAATTACTCTTAATTTACCCGAAAATATCCCTGAAAAAACGATTCCGCCATTTATTTTTACTTCATTAGTTGAAAATGCCTTCAAGCATGGAATAAGTTATTTGGATGAATCGTTTATCAATATAGATATGGTTATTTGTGAAGAACGACTCCTGATGGTTGTAAAAAACAGTAAAACTGATAAAAACCAGACAAAAGATTTTTCAGGTATCGGCATGGAAAATACACGGAAGCGTTTAGAGTTACTTTATGGTAATAATTACCATCTGGATGTAATTGACAATAAAAACTTATTTACTGTAAACTTATCTATTCCATTATGATAAGATGTATCGCGATAGATGACGAACCTTTGGCGCTGAGACAAATTTCTGACTACATTAAAAAGACTTCTTTCCTTGAGCTGGCAGGGCTGTGTGAAAGTGGTTTACAGGCTATTGAGGTTTTAGAGAATACTCCTGTCGACCTTATGTTTGTTGATATAAATATGCCGGATCTTAGTGGAATGGATTTCGTAAAAACACTTGATAATCCTCCTATGGTAGTTTTTGTTACCGCCTCAAGTGAATATGCATTGGAAGGTTTCAGAGTGGATGCTGTTGACTACCTGCTTAAACCAATAAGCTATGTTGATTTCTTAAAATCTGCTAATAAGGTCAAATCCTGGTTTGACAAGCACCGACCCAAAGAAGATGAAGTAAAAAGCAACAAGAATTTCCTGTTTATCAAGTCAGAATATAAAATTCTCAGGATCAATTTCGACGATATTAAGTACATCGAAGGAATGAGCGAATACATTAAAATACACCTTATCAACTCCAAACCAGTAATGACGCTTCTAAGTATAAAAGCCATTGAAGAGCAATTACCCGTAGATCGTTTTATGAGAGTCCACAGATCATATATTGTCAACCTCGAGAAGATCTCCGTAATCGAAAGGAGCAGAATAATTTTTGATGGTAATGTCTATATTCCTGTAAGTGATCAGTATAAAAACAAGTTTCAGGGTTACATAGATAAGAACTATTTAATTTGATCTTCAATATTCCTCCCGGGGACGAGATTTCAAAACAGTTTTTTAATGCATAGGAAAATCATCTCGATAGTACTATTAATTATTTCGATAATTATTGATTTACAGTCTCAGAACGTATATGAACTCAACAGCGGATGGAAATGTATTCCTGTATCAAATATAAAATCCAAAGGAGAAGAACTATCCAATCCTTTGTACAATCTCTCCGGCTGGTTACCGGCAACTGTTCCAGGGACTGTCCTGACAACTCTTTTAAATAATAAGCTGATCCCTGATCCGTTCTGGGGAATGAATAATAAAAAAATCCCTGATATCTATTTCACGGGTCGTGATTATTATACTTACTGGTTTATAAAAGATTTCAAAGAAAAGCTGACTTCAGCAAATGAACAGGTCTGGCTTCATTTTCGGGGTGTAAATTACGGATGTGATATCTGGCTTAACGGACATAAGGTGAACCCTGAAACACATTTTGGCATGTTCCTGAGGCAGACTTATAATATCACTTCATTATTGGCTGTTGATGGGAATAACAGGTTAGCAGTGATTGTTTATCCTCCTGATCCAGTCGGCAATCCTAATGGCGGACAGGGAGGCGACGGTACAATTGCCAGGAATGTTTCAATCCAGTATTCTGCCGGGTGGGACTGGATTCAACCTGTGCGTGATCGTAATACGGGCATCTGGGATAAAGTGATTGTGGAAAAAACCAACTCAGTTGATCTGAAAAATCCTCATGTTATAACGCTTGTACCAGGTAAGCGATTCCCAGGTCAATCTCAGCAACCAGCTGTCATTAAAGCATCTGCGGAGATTAATAATCCTTCAGGTTCTGTAATCAGAGGCGTGCTTCAGTACAAATTGGACAGGAATATAATAAGACAGGAAGTTTCACTTCAGCCAAGATCAACTACAGAGGTTCATTTGCCCGACTTCACTTTATCTGACCCGAAATTATGGTGGCCAAATGGATATGGAGATCAGTTTTTGTACAATATAAAATTTGAATTTATTGACAATTCAAAACAGGTTCTGGACAGCGAATCATTGAAGATTGGAATCCGTGAGCTTCAGACAATCTGGAACGATCATACACATAGCAGGCAGGTGAACGTGAACGGACAAATGATATTCATTAGAGGAGGTAACTGGATAGCTTCAGATGCCATGTTAAGATTTACAGATGAACGATATGATGCTGAAATCAGGTTTCACAGGGATATGAACTTAAACCTGATCCGGATCTGGGGCGGCGCTCTTACTGAAAGACCAGAGTTTTATAATGCCTGTGATAAATATGGTTTGCTGGTATTTCAGGATTTCTGGATATCAGGAGACTGTAACGGACGCTGGAAAGATCAGATGAAAAAAGATGATCAGCCGACCCGTCGCAAATATCCTGATGATCATCAGCTGTTTATCAAATCAGCGGCCGATCAGGTCAAAATGATCCGCAACCATCCTTCCCTTGCTTTTTATTGCGGGGGCAATGAAATTGTCCCACCGGAAGATATCTATCTTGCATTGAAAGATTCTATTATTCCAGTGCTGGATGGTACCCGTTACTTTTTCTCCTATTCCAATAGCGACAGTATGTCATATAATTCAATCGGCGGGAACGGTGACGGACCATATACCATTCAGAAACCAGGTTTATTCTGGGAAAAACATACATTCCCATTCAACTCTGAGGTCGGAAATGTGGGCACTGGCGATTATGAGTCGCTTGAACGCTTTATTCCCGAAGAAAATATGGTGATCCCGGAATATGCAAGAGCTAAAATAGATTCTGTATGGAAGTACCACGAAGATCTCGGATATGGTTCATTTATTGATGCATACGGTAAACCCACAAATGTAAGAGATTTTGCATTTAAGGCTCAGCTTGTAAACTACGATCAGTATCGTGCGCTTATAGAGGGTTTTAGCTCACATGCCTGGGATTGGTACACCGGTGTTATTATCTGGAAAACCCAGAATCCATGGACAGCTTTACGGGGACAGATGTACGATTATTATCTTGATCCCAATGCCGGCCTTTACGGACTTCATAATGCCGGTGAACAGCTTCATGTTATGTGTAATCCTGTGAATGGAACGGTAATGATCGTGAATAATACTTTTCACGAATGGCATGATATAAAGCTTCAATTAAAGACAGTTGATATGAATGGAAAGGATTCATTGCTGAACCAGTCATTTTGTGAGATCAGTCCTGCTTCAGTGCAAAAGTACTTCACCATGAAAAAAGTTGTAGATGAACTGAGGGAAAAACAGGGCACATTCCTTGATGTCCGTCTTTTGGACAAGAACCAGAAAATTCTCAGTGATAACCTTTACTGGTTGCCTGATTCTATAGGAAATTATTCCGGTTTGCAAACGATGAAGAAAGCCTTTACTAAAGCTGAGGTGAGAAAGATTTATGAAGGTAAGATTGAAGTCATAATCAATAATCCGGCAAATGGACCGATCGCATTTTTTAATCGGCTTTCGCTTGTTGACGATCAAACAAAGAAAAGAGTACTTCCTGTATTTTACAGTGATAATTACTTCTCAGTTTTACCAGATGAAAAGAAAACGATAATTGTTGAATACTCTCCATCTATTGTTAAAGGGAAGGTGAGCGTATCATTATCCGGTTGGAACGTAGCAGAAAAGTATTTTCCTGTCAGATAGTTTTATTATAATGAATTGATTTTGACTAAATGACGTCTATGAAATGTCAGGAAGGAACTCTTTTATTTTATCTGATACTTTATCTTTACACGACTAAAAAACACTCACATAATTAAATATGCTAAACAGAAGAAAATTCATCGAACAGACCGGAATCGTTTCAGCCGGTCTGCTTGCATCCACTCCAATATTAAAAGCAATGAGTTATCAGTCCGGGTTTATATCGAAAAGACCTCCGGTGGCTCAAAGGAAGTTTACCAGCAAGGCTATAGAAGATATAATTGTTAAAACCAAAGGACAAATAAAAGATCCCGAGATAGCATGGATGTTTGAAAACTGTTTTCCGAATACTCTGGATACTACCGTTGAATTTCAGAAAACAGGCGGTGTACCTGATACATTTGTTATTACCGGCGATATTCATGCAATGTGGCTTAGGGATTCCACTGCACAGGTCTGGCCATATCTTCCATTTATAAAGGAGGATGCTGAATTGTACCAACTTATTCTGGGGGTAATCAACAGGCAGGGAAAATGTATTGCTCTCGATCCATACGCCAATGCTTTTAATAAGGAGGCTACAGGAAGCGAATGGGCCAGTGACCTGACCGCAATGAAACCTGAACTGCACGAACGTAAATGGGAAATAGATTCCCTTTGTTATCCGGTGCGTCTGGCATATCATTTCTGGAAACGAACAGGAGATACCTCTTTTTATACTCCCATTTACAATAAAGCTTTACAGTCGGTATTGACCACCTTTAAGCAACAACAACGGAAAACGGGGAAAGGTCCTTATCATTTCGGACGAAAAACAGATAAAGCAACTGACACATTGCCGGGAAATGGATATGGAAATCCTGTAAAGCCTGTTGGACTGATATGTTCTTCTTTCAGACCGTCGGATGATGCAACTATCTACCCATTTTTAATTCCATCCAACTATTTTGCCGTGGTTTCTTTAAGGCAGATGGCTGAAATGTTTTTAAAAATCAAGAAAGACAATGATTTGTCGGCCGAATGTCTGAAACTTGCTACGGAGGTCGAAAAAGCGTTAAAGGAATATGCTGTTGCCGACCATCTAAAATATGGAAATATTCTGGCTTTTGAAGTTGATGGTTTTGGGAACTATCTTTTTATGGATGATACCAATGTACCCAGTTTACTTTCTCTGCCATACCTCGATTGCATATTAGATTCAGATCCGTTATATAAGAATACCCGTAACTTCTGTCTTTCTCCGGATAATCCATGGTATTTCAGNNCATGCCGGCACCGGTTTTATGCACGAAACATTTCATAAAGATAACCCAGAAATATATACCCGCAGCTGGTTTGCCTGGGCAAATACTATTTTTGGTGAACTGATCCTGAAAGTTGTAAAGGAACATCCTGCAGTTCTTGGTGAGCCAATATAGGTAAGAATTTAAAGCGCCCTGTTCAATTTAAAAAACAGAACAATCTGCCCTCCCGGTATTGAGAAATCTGAAAGTTTGTCGGTAAGAAGGCATTAATATCTGATTCATGAAAAGCAGAATTATGCTTTTCCGACTGATGTTCTTTTGAACAGAATCTGCATACAGTCGTCCTGGCAAAGTGCCTATGCCCTTCTTCTTTTGCATCTTCCCCGGAACCAAATATCCCGAGATAGATTCTTTTTTCATCCTCCGGTAAAAAAGGACAATCCTCCTTATGAAGGGCATGTTGCCCATTTATCTGTGGTCTGATAGAAAGGTAGTATTTTGCAGCCATATTTATGATTTAGTTATTCAATTAGATCTGATTTGATTTTATTCCACTTTTTAAGCAGACAATTAATTAAGATTATCAGTAAAAACAGAGTTTTATATGTTTTAATCCCGATTTGTTACCCAAATGATATTTTTTTACTTGGATTTATTGCAGGCATCGGGACATATCTCCTTAGATTATAATTGTCCGTTTCCTTATAGGATAATCTTGTTTTATGGAACTGATCTATCCATTTGTTCATAAGAACTTCAAAATTATTTTCATTTTTTTCAATATTTTCAATCATATCAATTTATTTCAACATATCGCTAAATATTTCTCTGTTAATATGTTATCATAAATGAAATGAAAAAAATGCAATCAGCAGGGTAACAATTCATGGCACATTCATATAAAACTGCAATTATTAAACTTAAATTTATTGAATCATGAAAAGAGCAGACAAATCAGCAATGGCTACAAGAAATCTTGACCTGTTTATTACAAAAGTATCAGAAAATGAAATATTAAACCTTCAGACAATGAGCAGTGTACGTGGTGGAAGTGACGATGGTGAAGCTAATGGCAATGAACCAATAATTATTATTCCGAAACCAGTCTAATTCTTGACATACCTTTTTTTGGGTCTAAAAGAGCATAACTATATCAGGAATGCTCTTTTATTTTTTTAACGAGGCACTTTTACTTATATTGTCTAAATTTTTCAACTTGTTATTAATGATCTTCTTATTTTTTAAAAATGAAGAGAATATTAACATCATTAGTAGTTTTATTTTCTTTCGTTCCCACAAATTACTCAAATCCACAGGAAAAGGATATTAATGTGCTTTTTCAGACATTCATAAAATTCTATAATTCCGGTGATCTCCTGAAAGCCGAAGATATCTTACTTTTAATTCTTGATTCAAAAATTCCNNCCATATATAACAACCTTGGTGCTATTAATATCACAATGGGAAAATTTGAGAAAGCTTTAGAGTACAACAAAAAAGCTGAAATCCTGATAAAAGAAAAAGACCAAAAAACACAAGATTTTGCTGACATTTTTATTAATAAAGCCATTATTTATAGTATTCAAAGAACATATCAGTCCGCAATAGAATATTATGAAAAAGGAATAAGAATTTATTTGAATTTAAAAAATAATGACAAAAGATTCTATCAAAG
>PMEC01000131.1 GCA_003155705.1 Bacteroidales bacterium | reverse complement strand
ACAAATCCCCGATTCATTAAAATTCAAATCAATTTCGGCACGAGAATTTCATGAACAATATCTACATGATAAAAATGCACTTCTCCTTGACGTTAGAGAATATGCCGATTACAGAAAATCAAGGATTAAATATGCCGTTAACATCCCTTTCACTAAAGGATTGGATATTACTGCCGATACTATCAATAAAGACAAAGCACTTTTCATATATTGTTATGCCGGTGGACGCAGCAAAAAAGCGGCACTGTTTTTCTACGAAAAAGGCTTCCGGAAACTATACTCCTTAAAAGGTGGAATGATAGGCTGGAAGAGAGACCGAATGCCTGTTGTAAGGAAAAAACTGAAACGCCCTGTGCCCTGTGCCCTTTACCTCACGACTTCAGCTGCTGCTTTATAATCTTCGCAATATACTTTCCNNACTTCCCAGGTAAATGGAATAATTGCAACCTGGAAAGAGGTTGGCTGTGAATTGACGACAGTAAGGCTTACCCCGTTTACCGAGACAGATCCTTTTTCAACGGTAATATAATCCTCCTGTGCGGGCTCATAAGAAAATGTATAATACCAGCTGCCTCCGGCCTCTTTGACTTCTGTGCATACAGCTGTCTGATCAACATGTCCCTGAACCATGTGTCCGTCGAGACGACCATCAAGTTTGGTACTCCTTTCAAGATTTACCCTATCTCCTTCTTTAAGTAAGCCAAGATTAGTCTTATCAAGAGTCTCTTTTATTGCAGTAACAGTATAAGTCTCCTTGCTCTTTTTTACTACTGTAAGGCAAACCCCGTTATGCGAAATACTCTGGTCAATCTTCAGCTCACCGGTGAATGAGCATTTCATCGTAATATGGAGGTTGTCTTTTTCTTTTTCAAGTTTTACGACAGTCGCCGCTTCTTCAATAATTCCTGAGAACATGATGATCTATGATTTATATTTGAATGTAAAAGTATGGATTTTTTTAGTTTTATTAGTTTCACAGAGAGACACAGAGCATGCACAGAGAAACACAGAGTTTTTCTCCGTGGAACTCTGTGATCCCTCCGTGGCACTCTGTGTACCCCCTGGTTTCTACTAATGCCTTCAACTTTCTTCAACTTTTTACTATCTTTGCCCAGTTTTTAAAATATCAACAATAACCACTTGATCCTATGGTGAAACGGTTTCCTGAATATAAAGGGCTTGACCTGTCTAAAGTAAATAAAGTTATCCTGAAAGTGTGGGATGAGAACAGGACGTTTGAAAAGAGCATAAGACAAAGAGATGCCAAAGGTGAATTTGTTTTTTATGAGGGACCTCCCTCCGCCAACGGAATTCCCGGCATTCACCATGTGATGGCACGTGCTATAAAGGATGCAATCTGCAGATACAAAACACAATGTGGTTATGAGGTAAAGCGTAAAGCTGGCTGGGATACCCATGGACTCCCGGTTGAACTTGGGGTCGAAAAAGCATTGGGTATTACAAAGGAAGATATCGGCACAAAAATTTCAGTTGAAGATTACAACAAAGCCTGCAAGAAGGATGTGATGAAATATACCGACCTGTGGGAAGATCTTACCCGCAAAATGGGATACTGGGTCGATATGAATGATCCCTATGTCACATACGATAGCCGCTATATTGAAACTCTCTGGTGGCTTCTGAAACAGCTTTATTCAAAAGGATATCTTTATCAGGGTTATACTATTCAACCTTATTCACCCGCTGCGGGAACGGGACTGAGCTCTCATGAGCTTAACCTTCCGGGTTGCTACAGGGATGTGAAAGACACAACATGCATCGCTCTTTTTAAACTGATAAATGACACCAAATCCGAATTTCTCTTCAGGGGAAACGATACGTCCAATGTACATATCATGGCATGGACAACCACGCCCTGGACACTTCCTTCAAACACGGCGCTGGCCGTCGGAAAGGATATAATATATATAAAGGTAAGNNGTGATTATAAAGCCGGCGATAAAAAGATCCCGTTTAAAGTTCTTGATGAATTTAAAGGTGAAAAACTTGAGGGTATCAGTTATGAACAGTTAATAGATTGGGTGAAACCCGAACCCGGTGCATTCAGGGTGCTGACTGGAGATTTTGTTACTACTGAAGACGGCACAGGTATCGTTCATATTGCTCCTACTTTCGGCGCTGACGACTACANNGATACCCTGACAACTGAAGATGCAACTCTCGATGTTGATATTGCCGTCATGCTGAAACAGCAGGGCAAAGTTTTCAGGATTGAAAAACAGGTTCACAGTTATCCTCATTGCTGGAGAACTGACAAACCGGTGCTCTATTATCCTCTCGATGCATGGTTTATTCGTACGACTGCTTTTCGCGAGCGCATGATCGAGCTTAACAACACCATTAACTGGAAACCGCAATCGACCGGGACCGGACGATTCGGTAAATGGCTGGAAAACCTGGTTGACTGGAACCTCTCACGTTCCCGTTTCTGGGGAACACCTTTACCAATATGGTTAACGGAGGACCGCGAAGAGGAAAAATGCATCGGATCGGCTGCCGAACTGAAATCAGAAATTGAAAAATCCATTAAAGCCGGCTTCATGAAAAGCAATCCTCTTGGAAAGTTCATTGAAAATGATTTTTCAAAGGAGAACTACGAAAAATTTGATCTTCACAGGCCCTTTGTTGATGATATCATTCTTGTGAGCAGCAGTGGAAAAAAAATGTTCCGTGAACCGGACCTGATAGATGTCTGGTTTGATTCGGGGGCGATGCCTTATGCCCAGGCACATTATCCTTTTGAGAATAAGGATAACTTTCACGAAATGTTCCCGGCAGACTATATTGCCGAAGGGGTTGACCAGACAAGAGGATGGTTTTTCACGCTTCATGCTATAGCTTCAATGACATCAGATTCCGTGGCGTTTAAAAACATTATTTCAAACGGACTGGTCCTCGACAAAAATGGCAATAAGATGTCGAAACGTCTTGGAAATGCAGTTGATCCGTTTGAGACTATTGAAGGATACGGGTCAGATCCTCTGAGATGGTATATGCTTACAAACTCACAGCCATGGGATAACCTGAAATTTGATATCTCGGGAGTGGATGAGGTGAAACGTAAATTCTTCGGGACTTTATATAATACATATTCATTCCTGGCTCTCTATGCTAACGTTGATGGCTTCACCTACAAAGAAAAAGAGATCCCGGTCAGTGAGAGAGCGGAAATAGACAGGTGGATTATTTCACTTCTTAACTCTCTTGTTAAGGAAGTTATCCGTTGTTATGAAGATTATGATCTTACCCGTGCCGCCAGGGCAATCCAGGATTTTGTTACCGAGAACCTCAGTAACTGGTATGTAAGGCTTAACAGGAAGCGTTATTGGGGAGGCGAGCAGAGTAAGGATAAGCTTGCTGCCTATCAGACTCTTTACAATTGTATCGAAACAGTGAGCAAGCTGGCCGCTCCGATAGCGCCTTTTTATATGGATCAGATTTTTATGGATCTGAACGGAGTAACTGGAAAAGATCCGGAAGATTCTGTTCACCTTACACGTTTCCCATCTTATGACCAGTCACTCATTGATGCCGGACTTGAAGAGAGAATGGATATTGCTCAGAAGATATCATCGATGATTCTCGGACTAAGGCGGAAGGTCAATATCAAGGTACGTCAGCCGCTGGCAAAAATTATGGTGCCTGTTCCAGATAAATCATTCAGAGAAAAATTTGAATCAGTCAAAAGCCTTATCCTTGCCGAAGTCAATGTTAAAGAAGTCGAATACATTGATGACACTGCAAGCATCCTGGTCAAAAAGATAAAACCCAATTTTAAAGTGCTTGGTCCGAAGTATGGTAAGCTTATGAAAGAGATCAATGTTGCCGTTTCAGCGATGACCCAGCCGGAGATCATTGCTTTTGAAAACAACGGGAACCGCTCTTTCACAATAAACGGTACGACTGTTAATCTGACGCTGGAAGATATTGAGATTGTTTCAGAAGATATTCCGGGCTGGCAGGTAGCCAATGACGGGAAACTCACAGTTGCCCTCGATATCACTGTCTCCGAAGATCTCAGGAATGAAGGTATTGCAAGGGAGTTCGTGAACAGGATCCAAAATATACGGAAAGAAAGTGGTTTCGATGTCACCGACAAGATAACCGTGCTCATTGAAGATCATGAGCTGATCCGCGAAGCCATTAAACGGCACGCCCCATATATCGGTTCCCAGACGCTTGCAACATCGGTTACAATTGTCCCTTCTGTTCCAGTGGACAATTCCAGAGAAATCGATATTGATGAGATGATAGTGAAGATTTCGGTGAGGAAGAACTGAACCCCCCAACCCCCCATTTTTGTCCGCCCCCCTTGGGGGTTGTCGAAAAAGTAGTAAAAANNGGATTTATGTTTAACCACAAAGGGCACTAAGGATGTCTCAAAGGCGCACAAAGGACTTTTTCAACAGCCCCAAATAGTTGATATATAATGTGATGGTAATTAAAAGTGGTGAATTTTCGCCCCTTTAGGGGAGATCCCGCTTTAGCGGGAGAGGGGTTGTCAAAACAGGCATCTGGATGTCAATAAAAAAGCCGCCCCTTTCCGGAACAGCTCATTATTCATAAATCCCAAATTTCAATTTATCACCCTATCACCCACTCTCCCTATCACCCCATCACCCCCGCATTTTCCCCTATTTCTGCTTCATCTTGGCATCAATGCTGAGAGTCGCATGCGGAACCGCGCGGAGTCTTTCCTTAGAGATCAGCTTACCCGTTTCACGGCAAATACCATAGGTCTTATTTTCAATACGGACAAGTGCAGCCTGAAGATGCTGAATGAATTTCAGCTGGCGTTGTGCCAGCCTGCCGGCCTCTTCCTTGGATAAGGTAGTAGCGCCCTCCTCAAGCACCTTGAAGGTGGGAGAGGTATCCATAGTATCATTACTCTCTTCGTGAGTGATGGAGGATTTAAGAATCTCATAATCTTTCTTGGCTTTATCTAGCTTGTTGAGGATGATCTGTCTGAACTCCTCAAGTTCCTCGTCTGCATATCTTGTCTTCTCAGCCATGGCTTAAGATTTATAGTATGGGGGCAAAGGTATAGATTTTTGATTAATAAAAAAACCAGGATATTTTTACGATAAATGTTTAGTTGAGCTAAATTAGCGTACGTAAGGCGCAAGGCGTCAGGCTTCGGGCGTTAGGAAATCAGGATTTTACCTGTCGCCTGATACCTCACACCCGACGCCCTTTGGCCACCGTAGCTTTAGCGAAGGTGGCTCACACCTTCTACCCCTAATTACTCCTCGCCTTCCTGAACAATATATTCCACCACGATTTCCAGAAATACCTGACATCAGTCAGGAATGGATGTCTGTCAAAATGATCCAGGTAGTTGAGCTCAGAAGCCTGGATGGCTTCCAGATCTGCAGGCATATCTGCGTAAAAAGGAGGGATAAGCCCAGGTTTATATTTTATTCTTCTTTCCCGGACCTCTTTTTTGTATAGTTCAAAATATTGTTTGCTGAGCGGTCTCACCCCGACAAGTTTCATATCGCCTCTCAGATAGTTGACCAGCATGGGAAGTTCATCGAGCCATATCTTCCTGCAGACAGCCCCCCACGATGTTATCCGGAAATCATTACGGAACTTTCCTCCTTCTTTGAGATCATGCAATTTGTAAACATAATCCTGTATATATTCGGAGTAGGGATGCATTGTCCTGAGTTTGTATACCTTAAAGGTTTTCCCATCCATTCCGATACGCTGAAGGGCAATAATAGGACCATAACGATTTGGATTCTGCATTAAAGGATCACCCTCTTTTTTTGCCTCGATACATAACTGGTTTCCAATAAATGATTCCTGTTTTATTCTGAACCCTGCCCTNNTAATATATCCAGTTTATTACCGGCGGCATTTTTTTTAATAGTCTGGCTTTTCGCTGGTCCTTTGTTTCAACACAGCAGAAAAAAAATCCCTTGTACTCAAGCTTTGCATTGACTGCATCTATAAAATTATCGAGTTTGAGAATATCATTGATCCTGTGAAGATTAATTATATAATCATATTTTTCCAGGGGAAGGCTGGCAATGTTGAATATTGTCGTTGTTGACAAAACCGCAGTCTTTTCTGTAAGTTTTGGGCCGGTCATTTTTATGATAGCCTGGGACATCTCCGGGCCGCACTCCTTTTCGATGGAAGACACTATCCCCGGATTCACTTCAGTTATTGTCTCATGATGAACACCATTCCCGTTCACCACACTGACAAGCTCATATTCACTTGGTTTTTTAAATATTTTGTAGTTGTCATAATCCTCATAATCCTGGATCACAGCTTTTTTGTATGCGATGAATACTGCTCCGGTCAAAAGCTCCAGTATGGTTGCAAGTATTGCAGTCCCGAGAACCACTGTCCTTGAGTAATCATAATCCCTGAATATGAACATTATAAGAGCAGTAACGGAAATTGCGAAAACGTTACTGGTTATCACTCTGAAGAAAAGAGTGGTAAAATTGATGATCTTTCCCCTGTGCATTTTCCCGTTTGCAAGAGATATAAAAATCCATATTGCAGCCAGTGCTATAAAAAATGTCAGATGCGATGGAAGATACCCCTTCAGGCTTCCGGGTTTGGTCCACATAACAGCAAAAAAAGATATTGTGAGAATTACAATATCGGCTATCAATGTGATTATCCTGAAATTACGTTTCTCCATCTGGTCGTTTTCTGCAACTGGTTAGTTATTGTGAAGTAAATGAAAATTTGATTCAGTTGTGCTGGTAAGACTTAATTTAGCTAAGCAAGGTTGCATAGAGGAAAGGCGTGAGGCTTCAGGCTTCAGGCTTCAGGCATGGGGCATCAGGAAGAATTGGAAGGAAATTCCAATATCTTTTTGCGGTTTAGCAGGTTACTTAACAATAATACATTACTTTTATATCAATGTGCTAATTATATTATTTATCTAAATCGCTGTGTAATGGGAAATTTCAGAAAACTTCATGTTTGGCAAAAAGCCAAAAATCTTGCTATTAATGTTTATAAACTGACAGAATCTGGCTCTCTGGAGAAAGATTTTGGACTTAGAGATCAGATGAGAAGGGCATCAGTATCTATTCCTTCTAATATTGCAGAAGGAGACAACCTCGACACCGATAAGCAAAGTATAAGGCATTTTTATATTGCCAGGGGATCAACCGCTGAGCTAA
>PMEC01000099.1 GCA_003155705.1 Bacteroidales bacterium | reverse complement strand
AATTTCTTGCTGCAATGAAAGAGGTTTGGAAAATTCGAAAACTAAATGTCAGGTAGTCCTGTATATCATATCTATTGTGATGAAAGCCGTCAGACAAAAGATCGGTTCATGGTTCTTGGTGGAATAATTATGGATATTGGTGAGATTCCGGCATTTGATTCCACTATGAAAAAGTTCCGCGAGGAACAGAAAATGTCTGCTGAATTAAAATGGAGTAAAGTATCCGGACAAAAGTTGAATGAATATAAACGGTTTGTCGAATATTTTTTTGCCTTAAATGACACCGATAACATCCATTTTCATTGTTTGATAATTGATAACCATCAGGTTAATCATAAGAAATTCAGTAAAGGTGATTATGAGTTAGGATTTTACAAGTTCTATTATCAGCTTTTACTTCATTGTTTTGGCAAAAAGTATTGTACCAATGAAAATTCTGTACGGTTGATTACTCATTTGGATTACAGGCATACCAGATATAAGTTATCGACACTTAAAACAATTCTTAATTCGGGGATTAATAAGAAATATAAAATCAATTATAACCCATTCGTTGCGGTAGAACCCATTGATTCTAAACATAGCGACCTGCTTCAGATATGTGATATTATTTTGGGAGCAATGGGATTTCAGAAAAATGGCTACCACCTCCTTTCAACATCCAAAAAAGCAAAAGTTGAACTTGCTCAATATATTGCTGAAAAAGCCGGATTGGAAAATCTTTCAGATAATACACAACTTGGTACTGACAGATTCACAATTTGGAACTTCAGGTTAAAAAAATAAAACCGTCCAGAAAACCTAGGCCTTACGGCGACCCTTGAAGGGGTTCCCAAACATCATTTGGGTTTTCGGTTTTTTGTGACGGTAAATACAAATCTACAACCTTTTATTCTAAAAATCAAGTAACCTGTAACTTTTCTCAAATTTTATAAAATATAAAAGGCAACTGTTAATTAAAATAAAGTGCTAAACTCATTGATTTATTTTAGCAGAAGATCAAAGACCGGATAGCGAAGGTGTGGGGAGCGTAGGGCGCAAGGCGCAGGGCACAGGGCTTGAGTGTTCGAAACGTTCCTTTTAATTTAATTCCATGATGATTTATTAAAAACTTGGTGGTTTTCAACAATAAATCATGGTTGTTAACAACTGTGATTTAGATAAAAATAAGGATTTTTAAAAACTAAGTGGTTATCAACAAAAATAAATCTAAGTGTTTGTAAATCAAATATATTACAAATATACTAATTTATATGTATTTTTATATTTGTCACAGCAATTAGCTGTGGACAAAGAATTAAAAAATATACATGCCAGAGATCTTCTCAGGTTAATTCCAGAAGATAAATTTGCATCAATCATCAAAGATACCAACGTTGACTTTCAGGTCAAGAAGCTTTTTGGTCGTACTATGTTTTTTTTACTCCTATATGGACTGCTTGATAGTAAAAGGTCAAGTCTACGAACTCTTGAGCAATCATTTAAAACCAATAAGTTTAAGGTGCTGTTTAAAATAGACCCTCTTCAGCAAATAAAATACAACTCTCTCTCTGACAGGTTGGCTACGATGAATGTTGACTTCTTCAAAGATGTTTATGAGATGCTCTATGATTTGCTTTCAACTTATTATAATGAGACGGATCGTCTCTCATACAACATAATAAGGGTAGACTCAACAATGGTAGCAGAAGCAGCTAATAAATTGGAAAAGGGAATGATAATCGGTAATCAGACCGATAAAAAGTCAAAACAGGTAAAATATACCTTCAGCATGACCAATCTCTTTCCTAGTAGTGCAGAGCTATTTACTGATCAAAGTGACCTTAATGAGGGTGTTACAATACCGCAAGTAATTAAAAACTATATAGATAAAAGAGATAATAATGTTTTTGTTTTTGACCGAGGAGTAAAAAGCAGAAAAGTATACAACGAGCTTGATCAGGAGTTGTGGTTCGTTACTAGAATCGATCCTGGAGCAATCTATGAATTAGTAGAGTCATTTGAGTTCGAGAAGAATCTGGTTGTGGGCAACCTTACAATAAAAAAAGATGATCTGGTCATACTATTTGATAAGCACCATAAAAAATCCAGACCATTTCGCCTTATACAGACTGAGGATAACAAAGGTAAAGAGTTGTGGTTCATTACTAATCTCCTTGAAGATAAGATTAATACTATAATAGGAATCTACAAAAAACGTTGGGATATTGAAGTTTTCTTCAGATTCATTAAGCAAGAACTAAGCTTCAAACACATATTCTCCACAAAGATCAATGGATTACAGATCATGCTCTATATGACAATGATTGTTTCAATGCTTATTCTTGTGTACAAAAAAGCTAATAACCTTGGATACAAGCTAGCTATGTTCCAACTTTTTTATCAACTTGATGATATATATGGTGAAATGTTAGTCGAACGATTAGGGGGAGATCCTAACCTTGTTTTTAGATAAAGTCCAGATTTATAGATTAATACCAGATAAAAAATAATTAAACCAATTCCAATAAAATAAGTTCTTTTACACACTTTTTAATGTTTCGAACACTCAAG
>PMEC01000130.1 GCA_003155705.1 Bacteroidales bacterium | reverse complement strand
AAAGTTTCTTTTGACATCATTTTTGTACGAAGCCTGAAAATCGCCTATCACACTTATATCAGGGAGAGTGGAAGGAGCAGTTCTCGCCTGGACCGGTGGGAGAGATGATTGGGAACTATTTAGTTGTTTTTCAATCTGTTTTAACAAAACGGAATCGGGTTTGGCAATACTATCAGTTTGAGAAAATAGATTTCCCGAAATTGATGAAAGGAATAAAACTAAAAGGGCTCCATTTGTAAAATAACTCATTACTTACTTATTTGTGTTATGATAATAAATTGAGAAAAAAACCAAGATTTTTTCGTTGTTTAAATTTTTGAATGATTTAAATAGGTTTTAAACCACTCTTTTCAATTCTAAATGAATAGAAAATGAAAGCAACACGAAAAAAGTATTGAAATGGTAGGTCAGGCCAATGGAGGGGCCCTTAGCAAATAAGAGGTAAGAGGAACTATATAGACCTGTTTTAGAGGATTGTAATTCTTAATCTGGCAAACAGGCTGGCAAAGTCTTTGTGTCTGTAAATCAGTTAAGATAAAGCTGACAAACTCAAACTGACAAATTGGACAAGGCTTTTCCTCTTTTGATAACAGATTGCCATCAGCAGCCTGAGGTACGATATGTGTATAATTAGTTTCATGATGGTGTATCTTTTTTATTGCAAAGGGGAATGTAAACACCAAAAGATGAAATAAAGCAAGAATGATAATATTTGTTTTCTTATTCACTTACAATTATCTTGTTTATAAACGTATTTGCCGGGTATTTAGTTCATCCGATATATTAAATATCCTGAATGATCCCGGATATTTGATATAAAGTTATTAAATCTCAGGAGATTTCGAATAAGTTGTAAATCATAGCCAACGGTCATAATATAAAAAAATTATTTTATCAGATTAGATTTTTCAAAATCATCTAATCTTACAAAAGTATATCCCATCTGCCTCAGTTCCGGGACAATTTTTCGCATCGCCTCACAGGTGTACCACTCCGGATGATTTAAATGCATTATAACAATAGCCCCCGGTTTTATCTTTCTTATAACATTATCTTCAATAACTGAGTCGGATGCAAATGCAACTCCATCACCTGAAAGGACTCCGTAACTCACTACTGTGATTCCTGTTTTAGCCGCCATGGTTACACAAGTCTCATCAATAAAAGCAGTGGCTGAACGATAATAATGAGGCTTGTACTTTGTAATTGCTTCTATCTTGAGGGCATTTGCCTCCATTTCATCAAATGCTTCTCCGATGTCAGAAGTACCTTTAATACCGTATGCACTCTTACCATCAGTTGAACATGGCTTATGATTAAGTCCATGATTATCAATCTCAAACAGGGTGTCTTTGCTAAGGTCCAGAAATGCTTTAAAATTTGCATCTATCCATTTCCCGCTTACGAATACGGTTGCCGGCACTTTTTCGTTTTGAAGGAAATCTATTAATTCTTTATCATAACCATTGCCATTTTTCCCGCCACAGGCATCAAATGTGAATGCAATAATTTTATTCCGGGTATTGATATTTCTGACAACGCCTTTCACAAATTCTCCCCACTGTCCGGGTTTTTCCGGTGCAAATTCTGAAACTATCTTCTTCTTTAAATTTAAATAGAGGGAATCTTTATTCAACCTTTTCAGGAAGATCTCATTTGTAAAATCTTTTGCATTTTGAGAATAAACATTCAAAGAAGCGCTTATCAATAAAAGAAATACTATGGTAAATTGCATAAGACTATAGGCTAAATTGAAATTGAGTTTGCATATGAAAAGCAAATTTACATTTTGTCAGGCATATTCTGCACCGGAAAAACAGAGTTGTATTTTCAAAATATTATTAATTTAACGGCTTATACTTTATAATATGGATAACAAGATTATAACATTCGGAGAAATAATGTTGCGCCTTGCCACCCCGGATCATCAACGTGTCTCTCAGGCGACATCATTCAATGCTTCATTTGGCGGAGGTGAAGCTAATGTAGCTGTATCGCTTGCAAATTTTGGACTGCAGACTGAATTCATAACTTCTCTCCCGGAGAATGACCTTGGTCAGGCTGTTATTATGGAACTAAGGAAGTATGGTGTCGGCACAAATCATATAATCCGTGGAGGTGAAAGGTTAGGAATTTATTTCCTTGAAACGGGAGCTGTTTCAAGACCAAGCAAGGTTATCTATGACAGGGCTCACTCTTCTGTTTCAGGAATAAAGCCAGGAATGATTGATTGGAATTCAGTATTGAAAGATGCATCGTGGTTTCACTGGACAGGAATTACTCCTGCTATTTCAGAAGGAGCTGCGCATGCCTGCATGGAAGCAATTGGTGTAGCAAAAAGCAAAGACATTACAGTCTCCTGTGACCTGAATTTCAGGAAAAACCTCTGGAAATGGGGGAAAACGGCCGGCGAAGTAATGCCTGATCTGGTTAGGGAATGTGATATAATACTTGGAAATGAAGAAGATGCTGAAAAGGTGTTTGGTATTAAGCCGGATGGGGGTGATGTTACAGACGGACATATCAGCGCATCAAAATACCAGTCGGTATGTTTAAAACTTAAGAAGCAATTTCCTAAAGCGAAGAAGATAATAATAACCTTGCGTGGATCAATTAATGCAGATAATAATACATGGTCGGGGGTACTATATAACGGAGAGAAACTTTTTGAGGCTCCGGAATATCAGATAACACATATTGTCGACAGGGTAGGTGGTGGCGATTCCTTTATGGCCGGATTAATTTTTGGAATATTGAATTATCCAGGAGATGATCAGAAAGCACTGAATTTTGCTGTTGCTGCATCTTGTCTGAAACATACAATTCCGGGCGATTTCAATCTCGTTTCTATATCTGAGGTAGAACAGCTGATGAAAGGTGACGGATCAGGCAGGGTGGTACGCTGACTTATTCTGTTAGTTCCATACCAACCCCATAATATCATAAATTAGGATGATAATTATCCAGGTTCCTTGAAAGTTCATTATTTGTTCCTGAAGAGACGGACACTCAACCCAAAATCCGGGTCTGCTTTTTCGAGTCCCGCTGTCTCAGTATAAGCGCCAAGTTTGAATTGACAGACCTGCTTATTCTCTTCCTGGGTATCGCTCCAGTAATGAGCGCTGGCGCCCAGACTGTTAAACGCACCACGGGCAAAACGTTCTCCTCCGAATAAGCTTTCAAAGCCACTGCTGCCGCCTGACCTTAATTCTTCGAAAACCTGCTTACCTTCGCCACCAAGAAAAGCATATAATGATTCCCATTCTGCTTTTGCCGGCAAATGCCAGCCTTTCGGTGCAATGGCTCTGGCTGCTTCCCAGTCATATAAAAAACCATATTGTACTTTATTGCTCTCCTTATTCTCATAAACCCAGTAGTTTCCTTTAGTGGGTCTCCTGGCAAGATTTTCAGCCATCATTACCTGATCACCTATTTTTATTGTTTTATACTTTGTGCCATCACTTTCATCATAGAAAGTCCCATGTCTGCAAACCTGGCAAATGCCCTCATTCATAAGGTGCTTATTTTCACGGACTTTTCCACATTTTGAACATTTCTCACAATCTTTTGCCCAGGAATGTTGATTCTCAACTGTTTTACCGCATTTTGAACATTTTTCACAATCTGCAGACCAGTCATGCCGGTCTTCCAGAATTCTGCCACATCTTGAACATATTCCACAGTCTTTTGATGTTTCATGTTCTGCATCTCTTATTTTCCCACATTCGGCGCATTTGCAACCATCCCAGGAATGCAATCCGATTTTACATTTGAATGACATTATTTACCTCCTTTTTAAAAAGACNNNCCATTGATTATATACCGGTGGAATTTTTAACTAAATTTTAACTAATCTCATTTTTATTTTTTCTCCGGTATTTTTTAATTTCGTGCTGTTTTTAAAATAGGATTTTCATAAAAACAGAGCTTATGGATATTGTTATTGAGAACCTTACAAAAAAATATGGTAATCAGAAAGCGGTTGATAATATTTCACTTAAGGTCGCTACCGGTGAAATATTAGGCTTTCTTGGCCCTAATGGTGCAGGTAAAACGACTACAATGAAAATTATTACGAATTTTATTGCGGCCGATGAGGGTAAAGTATATATTGGAGGTAAATCTCTCTCAGAAAACCCATATGAGATAAAAAAACATATCGGTTATTTGTCTGAGAACAATCCTTTATATCAGGATATGCCTGTAATCGATTTTCTTAATTTTTGCGCCAGCATTCAGGGCATCGAAAACAGTCGTATCCCTGGCCGTGTTGCAGAGATGATAAAGACAACAGGGTTAAACAGAGAAAAACACAAAAAAATAGGTGAATTATCAAAGGGTTATCAGCAGCGGGTAGGATTGGCTCAGGCGATAATTCACAATCCTGAAATATTAATACTCGATGAGCCAACTTCCGGTTTGGATCCGAACCAGATTGCAGAAATCCGTAAGCTGATCCGTGAACTGGGACGCGAGAAAACTGTAATCCTGAGCACACATATTCTTCCTGAGGTCGAAGCGACCTGTGACAGGATTTTCATTATAAACAAAGGAAAAATAGTCGCTGACGGGACTGCTGAAACATTGAGAAAACAGGCGCAGGGTTCAGATATTCTCAGAGTGAAAATTGAAGATGGAGAAGCTGATCAGATTTTTAAATCACTGCAATCTCTTAAATCAGTCTCAATGGTCGAATTTACCGATCGTAAGTTAAACAGATTCAACATCCACTGTTCCACAGAGGAGGTCAAACGTGAAATATTCAGACTTTGTGTAAATAAAAACTGGGTACTTACTGAATTAACACCCTTTGAAACAAAGCTTGAAGATATATTCAGAGACTTAACTATGAATTAAAAAAAACAATAATGAAAACAATCTGGATAATTACAAAACGGGAATTAAATTCATTTTTTGATTCACTGATAGCTTATATTATGATAATCCTTTTTCTGGGATTCAGTGGATTTTTTACCTGGATATCAGGCTCAGATATCTTCATGGTAGGACAAGCCAGCCTTCGTTCTTTCTTTTCAATAGCATACTGGACGTTGTTTTTCTTTATCCCTGCTTTAACCATGCGCTTAATAGCTGAAGAAAAGAAAAGCGGAACCATTGAAATGCTGCTTACAAAGGCTGTAACTGACAAGCAGGTGATTCTTGGCAAATATCTTGCGACTCTTATATTGATAATAATTGCTCTGTGTTTCACTTTGCCTTATGTTATCACTATCTCAAGAATTGGCAATCTGGATGCCGGTGAAACAATTTGCGGCTATCTTGCTCTAATCCTCATGAGTGCAGCTTATACAAGCATTGGTCTGTTCTCCAGCAGTATCACTAATAACCAGATAGTGGCATTTCTTTCAGCCCTTTTTATAGGTTTGTTTTTTCATATTATATTCGAGGTAATAGCTGGTGGCATGAAGGGTCTTTTAGGACAGGTCATCAATTCATTGTCTGTACCAGTCCATTTCGAAAGTCTTACCCGAGGTGTTGTTGACTCTAAAGATCTGATATACTTTGGATCTATAATATTTATGGGATTATTCCTTGCAGAAGTATCTCTTTCAAAACGAAACGCTTATAATCAGTAGCTTTTACTCAGAATCTTCAGATTGTTTAGAACGTAAACAATAAATTAATAATCACATGATAAGATCAGCAAAAATATCATCCACAATAATTCTGGTAGTAGTTATTGTAATTATTTTGAATATTCTATCTGAAAATTACAGTTTCAGAATTGACCTTACCGGTAGTAAAGAATACACCTTAAGCAAGGCAACACGGAATATTTTAAAAAGTCTGGATAAACCTGTGACAATCACTGCATATTTTTCAAAAGATCTTCCGGCGAATATAGGGAATATCTATGGCAACCTGAAAGATATGTTGATAGAGTACAGTAACAGATCAGACGGAATGGTGGTTTATAAGTTTGTAAATCCAAATGAAAAAGATGCTTTGGAACAGGAAGCTGTAAAAAACGGAATTCAACCTATAATGATTAATGTGAGAGAAAAAGACCAGGTAAAACAGCAGAAAGCATATATGGGAGCGGTAGTATCAATGGGAGATGAAAAAGAAAAAATCCCTTTTTTCCAGCCGGGGGCGGCAATGGAATATGCTTTATCAACTGCAATTAAAAAACTTTCAGTAATTGATAAGCCTGTTATTGCCTTAATACAGGGTCATGGTGAACCTTCAATAAATGATATTTCCCAGGTTTATACTGAATTGAGTGTTCTTTATAAAGTGCAGGCTTTAACATTAACAGATACAACGATTATTCCTGAAAAAATCAGGACTATCGCGATCATCAGACCTGTTGATACTATTCGTGCTGCTCAATTACAGATATTGGATAAATATCTGGCCAGGGGCGGAAACATTTTCCTGGCATTAAACAGGGTCGAAGGTAATTTCACAAATGCAAGAGGAACATCTGTAAGTGTCGGAATGGAAGAATGGTTGAGAAAGAAAGGAGTAACCATTGCTGACAATTTTATTGTTGATTCGAATTGTGGAGTTGTGACCCTGCAGCAACAACAAGGCAACTTTACAATGTCTACACAGATGCAGTTTCCCTATTTACCGGTAATACATAAATTTGCTGCTAATCCTGTTACCAAAGGGCTGGAATCAGTCAGTCTGCAATTTGCCAGTCCGATAACCTTCGCCGGTGACAGTTCAATAAAATTCATTCCAATTGCTTTCTCCAGTGATAAATCGGGGAGCTTAAGAACCCCGCTTTATTTTGATGTTCAAAAGCAATGGCAGCTGAGCGACTTTCCAATGTCGGGTTTAGTTGTTGCCTGTATTCTTGAAGGCAAATTATCGGGTAACATGAACTCACGAATTGTTCTCGTTTCTGATGGTGACTTTGCCGTCAGTGGACCAAAGGGCGGAAACCAGCTGCCAAGGGATAATGTCAGCCTCCTGGTGAATTCTGTTGACTTTCTGTCAGATGATACCGGTTTAATTGATCTGAGAACAAAGGAAGTAACTTCTCGGCCGATCAAAGAGATGCAGGACAGCACCAGAGCTCTTCTGAAATGGCTGAACTTTCTTACTCCAATTATCCTGATAATTATTTATGGGTTAATGAGAATGCAGATGAACCGTAATAAACGTGTTAAAAGAATGGAGGTGAACTATGAGTAACAGATTCGATAACAAAAAGCTGTTATACCTGCTAATTGGATTGATTGCAATTTTACTTCTTACCGTTGTTATAAAAATTCCAAAAGAAAGGGCGACTTTAAGAAGTAAGATTGTCGAATTCGATACTTCAGAAGTAAATAAAATTATCCTATATCCCAGAGTCAGCATTGGTAATGCTGTTGAGTTTAATAAGAACAACAATAAATGGAAGGTTCAGCAGGGAAACATTGTTTCTGCCACTCAGGAAGGAGTGGTTCAGAATATTTTCAGTGATGTGCTAAGAATTAAGCCCCAAAGCCTGGCTGCTGTCAGCAAATCAAATTGGAAAGAATTCGAGGTTACCGACAGTCTTGCAACTCGCATAAAATTTCTTGACAGAAAAGGTAAAATCCTTGCGGATCTTATGATTGGGAAATTCAATTACAGGCAGCCAGACAATACTTACGCGGGGTATGGAGGAAACAATATTCAGGTTACATCTTTTGTACGGCTTTATTCAGAGCAAAATGTATATGCTGTTGATGGTTTACTCCCCTTTTCATTCAATTCAAAGTTTGATGACTGGAGAGACAGAACTTTCATAAAGTCTGATAAGAATAACATAACGAGTATAAGATTCGTATATCCTTCCGACAGCAGTTTCAGTCTGATCAGAAAAGATAAAGTCTGGCAAATCGGTGATAAAACTGCTGATTCAACAAGCACAGCAAATTTTCTGGTTTCTCTGGGAATATTAAATGGTGAGAATTTTAAAGATGACTTTAAACCCGTTTTATCTCCTGTTTACCAGGTATTTATAGAAGGGAACAACTTATTAAGTATCACTGTTAAATGTTTTAAAGGAGACGGTACCGACGAATTTATATTTAATTCCAGTCTTAATCCAGAAGTTTATTTTACGACTAAAAAAGATGGAATATTTGAGAAGCTTTTTAAACCCAAAAATTATTTTTTAAAACAAGAGAAAAAACGCTGATCAATTGACTTTAAGATTGGAGAACGGATAGCTTCTGTTTTTTTTAATTTAAAGCATTTAAAAACATCTTGCCGGCAACGAATCCAAAGTATATTCCAATAATACAAAGAATTACTCCCAGACTATAAACGATTCCGTTGATGATCCTGATACTGATGCGATGTCGGAACTTTGTAATCACAAATGACAGGAGATAAAACCAGATTATGCTTCCAACGGAAAGAAAGAAAGCATAACAGACACTGATTAATAAATGGAAATGCTTTGGAAGGCTCACCGGTTCCTTTTTTTTCATTTCCATGTTTTTGGAACGGATTTTTTCAAATTGAGGATTTGAGAATACGGGAGGTTGATCTATTTTTTTATCCACTATATTATTAATCTCTTTTACATTCTGGTGAATAATAGTATCTAGTCCGCCTGTATCAAATCCCAGGGAGGCCATAAAAGAAATCATAAAAAAAGAGGAAGTGAGCCAGCCAATAAAAAGAGTAGGATTGAGAAAGTTTATCATAAACCCTGTATAAAAGGCTCCTTTTTCTTTTTTCTTAATCTTTTCAGTAATCTGTTTATCTTCCAGATGCTCAAGATCGATTTTTGTCTTGATAGTTTTGTATCCTATGTAGAGAAGGAACAGTGCGCCTGCAGCGAGAAGATATGGTATAGCAGGTTTGTATAAAGAATAAAACTTTGTCAGTCCGAAAATTGCTATAAAAACATAAACAAAATCCGCTATTGAAGCTCCTATAGTTACAAGGTTACAATAACGTACCCTTCCCTCAAATGCATTCGAAGTAACCAGGATACTTATCGGACCTGCTATTGGCATTGAGAAAATGAATCCTGCCAATAAGCCGACAATCGACATAGTGATTAAACTTTCTGTCATAAAACACAGTTATTTTTGTGACAAATTATTTAAAACTAGCAATTCAGCAACTTTTAAATCTGACTCAGTATCGATTTCCATACTGGAATATTCAGTTGAATCGACAATATACAAATCATTTTCAATATTAACCAGCTCCTGGAATGCAGATTCATAAAACTCATTTACATTATTTTCAGCAACTATCTTGCGATCAAGTATCTTGTAAAGAACAGCCAATGTGTCTTTTCCAAATATTTCTATTCCGATAGATTCACCTTCTGCTTCAGATGGATTCACCTCTTTACCTATTTCAACCACCCGCCTTTTTAAATCCACTTTTACTTTTATCTCCTCATCATGTAAATCATGTCGATTCATGGCAAGACAGTTTTCATATCCTGAGTTTATAAGTTTTGAAATGATTTGCTTATCAAAAACGATATCGCTATCCATCATCAGCATATCATCTCCAAGAACGGTGTCTTTTGCCAGCCAGAGAGAATAGATATTATTTGTGGTAGAGTAAAATTTATTATAGATATAAGAAATGTTAAGTTGAGGAAATCTGACTCTCATGAAATCCCTTATCTGGTTTTCAAGATATCCTGTGACAATAATAATCTCCCGAAGGTNNGCCAGAATAACTGCTTTCATTTTTGAAGATTTATGAAGTATTTATCTATCCGGCGCTGAATTATCCATAACATCAGTGCAAAAGCGTTAAAGAAACCGATTACGATCCAGAAGAAAATGTCGAACCTGCAAAAAACAGAACAAATTATAAGAGCTGTAATTTTTGCTGTCGGGCCCATGGTTACCCAAAATCGTATGATTATCCTGTTCTTATTGTAATATTCCCGGGGGTGTGCCTTGAACATTTTTTCTCCTTTTCTTCTGGCGGCAAGTTTTCTTTGTACAGCTGAATATTTCAAATATATGCTGATTATTGTTTTATCAAACCATTCACCTTTTTGACCTTTCAGTCTTTCATATTCATTTCTGTATTCGTCAATACCTTCGTTAAAAGTATTTTTACGTTCGAGTACAAAATCCAGGAATCGGGTCCTGAAATAATCAACCAGTGCTTCCTGAATAATAATACTTATTCCGGAAATTGCCAGCAGTATTATCATGTGAGAGGGTTGGCCGGGTTTATTAGTGTATCCGATAGCTATACATGAATAAACAGCAACTGCAGCTATGTAATCTGCAATACCGTCAATAAGTCTGCCACCGGGAGTCCCGTTTTTCTTTAATCGTGCAAGTTGGCCATCACTGCAATCAAACACATTAAACATCAGATAGAAAAAAGCCCCATATATACAACTTATATCTGTTCCGCGTGAATAAAAATACCCTCCCGTTATTCCTAATGCTATTGCAGTTAAAGTCAGGTGATTAGGAGTGATTTTGGTAGGATAGACCAGTTTTACCAGAAGGAAAGCAAGAGGTCTGTAAAAAATGATATCGAAGACTTCTTCAACCTCAATCATTTTAAGAGAGTTTTTGTACTCTGTTACCCAGCTCATGTTCTGTTTTTTTCTTTCATGAAGGATTTTATCAACATTATCAATCTTCGATTTTGCAAATGCGTTCCCAGCGTGATCCGAATGTGCCTGTCCAATCCATCTTCATTCATAAACTTAACGATGATATCTTTCTCTGTAAGATATTTTTTTAATGAATCTTTTATTTCAACCGGAATTTTTACAAGCATAAAATTTGCATATGATCTGTAAGCCCTGAATCCAGGAAATTTATTCAATTCCTTAAACAACTTTTCCCTGTCAGCAGACATCTTATTGCGAATGCGTATATAGTATTCAGGAGAGTCGAGAGCTGCAATAGCAAGTTTTTCAGAAAGGCGATTGAACCCAAGATACCTGGCACTTAGCAACGACAATCGTTCATGGTTAGCTCCCAGAAAAGCGTAACCTGTTCTTATGCCTGCCAATCCATAATATTTAGAAAATGTGCGAATTATAATCACATGAGGATATTTTTGAATCAATTCAACCGGATTGGTGTTGTATTTTGGATCAAACATTGAATATGCTTCATCCAACACAACTACACTGTCTTTGATTTTTCCAAGGATATAATGCAACTGATCTATCTCAAGACGATTTCCGGTGGGATTATTCGGTGAACTGATGAGAACAAGCTTCGGTTTTTGCTCTTCATAGATTTTAAGCATGCCTTCAACATCATAACTGAATGTGTTTTCACCTTCAACTATTGGATACTGGATATTAACACCTTCAGCTTCATCAGCAATTTTCTTATAATACCACCATGAATAGGATGGGATCATAATCTTATCGCCTTTATTTATATAACATTGAACGGATTCTTTGAGTATATCTTCGCTTCCGTAGCCAAGTAAAATTTTTTTCTCATCAATCCCATAGTCTTTTGCTAGTCTTTCGGATAATATACTGATTACCCCTCTTGTGAAATCCCGAGAATAGTCTTTAAGAGTACTTTTATTCGATCTACGCAAAACTCTATAACAGGCTGGCGCAGGGCCATATTGGTTCTCATTCCTGTCGAGAAAGATTACGCGTTTCTTAGTAATGCTCATAACTAACAGATTAATATAATATTACCCTACTCAAAATTTTCTTGTCAGGTTCAATTTTTAAGATGAACTCTTACACATTTTTTGGAGGGTCTAAAGTAGTGATTTCGGGATTTATTTTAGCAATTTTTACCAGAAAACTTTCATTTATGCCAATTTGGAAATGCTTGAGAATGTTATTAAGCAGGAAAAATAAAGGAATTTGGCCAATTAGTTGGAAGTGCAGACAAAATAAATTGAGACTTACATAAGATCCTTTTCGAATGCCTCTTTATTGAATTTGAATTTGTTATCTAAAAACTCTATAATTTTTGCAGTATCTGTATAGGCATTTCCCAGGCAGGTTGAAGCTCCGGGTGATGGAGTGATGTTAAAAATGATTTTGTCTCCGATAAGTTTTGCTTCTCCCATCTCAAGTTTCCTTGTAGTATTGTTTACAATCTGAGGTCGGGTTCCGCCTATCCCTCTGGCATATTTGAGCTCGCTCATTTTCATACCTGGCACAATCATCCTGATCTGTTTGATAAACAATCTTTTACCTATAAATGGTAAATCATATAGGATATTAACTACGATGTAATTAAAGAGTACTTTATCAAAGATAATTTTAAACAAACTTATTATTGGGCTTAACCCTAAACCGAAAGTTTTCCAATATTCCAAAAATGTAGAACTGTTATGTCTTTCCAGCTGAAAGATTGGTTTTGCAGTAGGACCAAATCGCGTAATCTTCTCATTATGAACCTCCGGATCACCATGAATTGCGGCAAAAGGCAGTTTTGCCACCTGAATGGTATATACTTTTCCATTAAGGACTTTAGGAGCAGTATAAAAACTTCCTGCCATGGATAGTACAGACAGATTCTTTCCATAACCAAGTGATTTTGCAATCAACAAACTATGGCCTCCGGCAGCAATTGCTACTGTTTTTGCCTGAATTTCTCCTTTATCAGTTTTAATGGTGTAATAGTCTTTGCCTTTTACGATTTTTAAAAGTTTCGTGCTAAGATGAATGCTAATTTCCGGGTTTCCTTTTTTTGCATTATCGACAAATGAATGGCATAGTTTCTTAAAATCAACTGTATATCCATCCTCGGTAACTAAAGCCAGTATTTCCTGATCCGGATCTCTTCCCTCAACAATCCTTGGTTCAATTTTTCCAATTTCCTCCCTCGCAATTACTCTTAACTTCGGGAAAAGTTGGCTGAAAGTGAGGAAGCGTTTACCCAGATCATCGACCTGGGACTTACCGACTGCCAGAACCATCTTTGAGTATTTACTGAATAGTTTTTGTTCGTAGTCTGACTTTTTTTCGTTTTCCAGATACTTCATAACCATATCGGCATAAAGTTTAACACTTTTGGCCTTCTCAAAAGAGTAATTGGTTTCAATATCTCCGAAATGAAGTGTCTGGCTATTTTTAGTTGCTGCAGAATTTACCATGCCAAGATCAGAATATTTCTCTATCAGACCGATATATTTTATATCGGTATATTTACTCAAAGTATACAGAAGTGCTGTCCCGACAACGCCTCCACCAACAATAAGCACATCATATTTTAAATTTGTATCGTTCATTTTAATATTCTATTGACGTTCAATAATGGGAATATACTCATGTTTGCCATAAACATTTTTAAAAGCTGGCCGGATAAGCCTCTTAGCTGAGAATGTCAGTTCTTCTATCCTGTGAGTGCACCAGCCTGATACTCTTCCAATTGCAAAGAGAGGGGTATAGAGTTCCTTTGAAATATCAAGACAGGCATATACAAAACCGGAATAAAAATCGACATTTATACAAACTACCTTGGTTGATTTTTCGCCTTTGAATATTCTGAAAACTTCAGGTGTAAGTTTCTCAACCAGTGAATAGAGTTCAAATTCTTCAAGACGACCTTTCTCTATTGCCAGTTCCCTGGCTTTTGCTTTCAAAATTGCAGCACGAGGATCAGAAATAGTATAGACAGCATGCCCTATTCCATATATCTTACCCGAAAAATCATTTGCGTTCTTATTTAGGATCTTTAGAAGGTGCGCTTTAACCTCATCCTCATCGGTCCAGTCCTTTATATTCTTTTTCATATTTTCCATCATTTCCAGAACTCTTACATTAGCCCCCCCGTGCAGGGGCCCTTTTAACGATCCGATTGCTGAAGTTATGGAAGAATAAATATCAGTTTCAGAAGAACTAGTCACCCTCATTGTAAAGGTCGAATTGTTACCGCCTCCGTGTTCTGCATGAAGAACCAGCATCAAGTCAAGCAAATCAGCCTCAAGTTTTGAAAAACCGTTGCAATCCCCTTTAATTAAATACAGAAAATTCTCAGCCGGGCTCAAATTTGGTTGCGGATGCCGGATTGAAAGAGTCTTTCCTTTGTAAAGGTGCCTTAATGCCTGATATGAATATGCCACAATTGTTGGAAATTTTGCAATAATATTCAATGACTGTTTTATCATGTTGTCGAGAGCAATGCTATCCGGATTTTCATCAAGAGTGTACAATCCAAGTACAGATCGTGCAAGAATATTGAGTACATCCTTACCTTTCATCGACAATATCATGTCTTTTGTAAAATCATCAGGCAGGGCACGTAGTGAAGCCAGATGTTCCGAGAAGTTCTTGAGTTCCTCCTTATTTGGCAGATGTCCCGTCAGTAAAAGATAAACGGTTTCATCAAAACCGTGCCTGTTCTCCTTCTGAAAACCTTGCGTAATATCCTCGATATCAATTCCCCTGTATAATAATCTTCCTGGTATGGCAATTACCTTATCTCCCTCTTTTTTATAACCAACGACATCTCCGATATTAGTAAGTCCAACTAGTACACCTGTGCCATCAGAGTTTCTTAAACCCCGTTTTACATCAAACTTCTCAAACAACTGATTATCAATCAGGCATGATTTTCTTACCGATACTTCCAGCTCTGAAAAGAAATTCTTGTCTTCCATTCTTATTATATTTTTATGATTATCCCTTAATATTCGAAATTATTGCATCCGCAAATTCAGATGTCTTGCACAGTGTGGCATTTTCCATCAAACGATGAAAATCATAAGTAACTTTTTTGCTTTGAACTGTCCGTTCCAATCCGGAACATATACTGTCAGCAACTTCGGTCCAGCCTAAATAATCGAACATCAGTGCTCCTGAAAGAATTACAGAACCAGGGTTTACCTTATCCTGGCCGGCATATTTAGGTGCAGTACCGTGTGTCGCTTCAAATATTGCATGGCCACTCTCGAAATTGATATTTGCTCCCGGTGCAATTCCAATTCCGCCAACGATTGCAGCAAGTGCATCTGAGATATAGTCTCCATTCAGGTTTAATGTTGCTATGACAGAATATTCCGCTGGTCTGGTAAGTATTTGCTGTAGAAATGCATCCGCTATTACGTCCTTAATAATAACCTTTCCTGCTGCCTCCGCTTCTTTGAGCATATTGTCTGCAGCTTCAGTACCGTTTACCGTTGAAATTTGTTTATGCTGAGACCAGGTAAAAACATTATTGCCGAATTCTCTTTCAGCGAGGGCATATCCCCATTTCATAAAAGAACCCTCTGTAAATTTCATGATGTTACCTTTATGTACAAGCGTAACAGATGGTAACTTCTTATTAATTGCATATTTAATTGCCTGTCTTACAAGACGCTCAGTCCCTTCTATTGAAACAGGTTTTATGCCAATAGATGAGGTGTTTGGAAACCGGATTGATTTAACACCCATTTCATCTATTAAAAATCTTCTTATTTTTTCAGTTTCAGGTTTTCCATTCATAAATTCAATTCCGGCATAAAT
>PMEC01000092.1 GCA_003155705.1 Bacteroidales bacterium | reverse complement strand
ACATCTGTTCTGATCTTTTCCACATCCTGCACGTACCATAGAGGAAATGAATCATTATCACCATAAGTAAACAGGATGCTATTTGGAGCGCAGGATTTAAGATAATTTGCGCCGACATCCCTTGCAGTATAACGGCCTGAACGGTCATGATCGTGCCAGTTCTGGGAACCCATTAGAACCGGAACGGAAGCAATAAGCACTATAAAAGTAACCGCCAACGACCCTTTATTTCCTAGTAATTTCTGAAGCTTTTCGTAGACGAACATAAATCCCATCCCTATCCATATTGCAAAGGCATAGAAGGAGCCAACATAAGCGTAATCCCGTTCCCGGGGCTGATCCGGATACTGATTAAGATAGAGAATAATTGCTAAGCCGGTCATTATAAAGAATGACATTACAAGCCAGAAACCTGTATTGCTTTTTTTATATTGCCAGTACATCCCTGCAATGCCAATAAGAAGTGGAAGGAAATAATATTTATTATTTGCAGGATTGGTTTTCAAATCATCAGGAAGCTTATCAAATTTCCCCAGACGAGCTTCATCAATAAATTTAATTCCGCTAATCCAGTTACCATCAATAGGATTGCCATTTCCCTGAATATCGTTTTGTCTTCCCGCAAAATTCCACATGAAATACCTCATGTACATGAATCCGACCTGATAACGGAAAAAATAACGAAGGTTCTCACCAAAGGTGGGACATACAATGATCTTCTTATCAGAACCTGAACTCACCGAGTACTTTCGGCCAACTACCTGTCCCCAGTATTTATAAGAATTCTCATGGTCGGGATCTTCATTATGCATACGGGGAAAGATTGTTTCAAACTGTTTGTCGTATTTATATTCAGTTGTATAATATGGCTCGTACTTGCCATTCAGCTTATTGTACCCGGCGATAACTTTCTTTTCATCAATTCTTGGTGCGCAATAGTATTTCCCAAAAAATAATTTTGGTGAATCGCCATACTGTTTCATGTTTATATAATAGGAAAGTGAGAATATATCAGACGGATCATTCTGGTTCATCGGAGGCCGCGCTGATGATCTAATCATAATCATTGCATAAGATGAATAACCAATTATTATCACGGTCAGACAAGTCAATATATAATTCAGGACCAGCTTCTTTTTTCTTAAAGAGTACCTGACCCCAAAGACCAGCGCCCCAAAGAGAATTACCATATAAAAGAGAAGTCCACTATTGTAATGCAATCCAAAAACATTTACAAAAAGCAATTCAAACCAGCCTGCAACCTGTGGCACTCCGGGCATTATAACAAATACCATCAACCAGAGAAGGAGTAGTGCTGACAAAAGTGTTTTAATAACTCCCCTGGTTGTGACTTCATATTTTCTGAAATAAAAAACAAAAACAAGAACCGGAATAATAAGCAGGTTAAGACGATGGACCCCAAGGCCAAGTCCCATAATATAAGCAATCAAAATAATCCACTTGCCGGAATATGGTTTATCTGCTTCTTCTTCCCATTTCAACATGCACCAGAAGACAAAGGCAATTATAAGCGAAGAAAGTGCATAAAGTTCACCTTCTACTGCAGAGAACCAGAAAGTATCTGAGAAAGTGTATGCAAGAGCTCCCAGAATTCCACTTCCTATTATAGCAGGTATATGTTTTAAATCAAGATCTTTTTCATATACAAATACTTTCCTGACCAGATGCGTTATAGTCCAGAAAAGAAACATAATTGCTAACCCGCTGCACAAAGCAGACAGAATGTTTACACAGATTGCAACTTTTGAAGTATCGTTTCCGGCAAAAAGAGTTGCAATTCTCCCCATCATAAGAAAAAGAGGAGCCCCCGGAGGATGGCCAACCTGAAGCTTAAAGGCTGCCAGAATGAATTCTCCACAATCCCAGAAACTTACCGTAGGTTCGAGAGTTAACANNTTTTCAATCCCTGAGAACAGTGTCCCTTGAAATATTACCATCAGATGCTAATTCTATTATTTTATCGATATCCTCAGGACATATTTCTTTACTGCAATCGTAGACATTCTTTGAAGCGGACAATAATTTAGCAGATTTCAATTGTTGCTTTTCCTGAGAGATATAAATGAATTTTTCTTTAATAATTCTGACGGTATCCACTAATTTTGAATATACAGTATCTGTTTTATGAATATAGATTGTATCATTAACTGCCAGTGCACCGTTTTTACTATGCAGCGAAGAATAATGGATTACAGAATAGATTCCGAGGATCACTAAAACCGAGGCAGCTACTTTATAGATCTGAACCGGCTTTTTCAACAGTTTTAAAAGAGTGTTCCTGCTCTTTTTATTCATCAGCGATTCGTACACTGAATCATTTAAAGTCAATTCTTCAGCATTAGTAAAAAAATTACCCGCATCCTTTATAGTATTCCGCATATTGATATATTCTTTATCTGTCATCAGGGACAAAACTTGGTTTTTATCCGGTTCAGATAATTCATTAAAATCAAATTGCTCCAGCAATTCGTATACTCTTTCAATACCTTGATTTGCTTTCATGAACTTATATTTTATATAATTTGGATAACTCCTGTATTGCATAGAAAAGTCTTGATTTTATTGTCCCTTCAGGACACTCATATATTTCAGCAATTTCCTTTACAGTTAATTTCATTTTAAATCTCAGGACAATAAGAGATCGCTGCTCCTGACTTAAATTATTAATACATTTCCGGAGGGTTTTTTCTGTTTCATCAATTAAAACCAATGGTTCTGTGGTTGATATGACATGGTCATTGTATTTTTGAATTACTTTATTGTCACGAAACTCATTTTTACACATATTGGAAGCAANNAATAGCGATCATAAAGGCAGCCAAGGGCTGTTTGTCCCTGACCACCTTTATTGTTTTGATAAATTTCAATTAATTGCTCATCTGTAAGATGTCGCATATCTCACTTCAATAATGTCATTGCTTTA
>PMEC01000073.1 GCA_003155705.1 Bacteroidales bacterium | reverse complement strand
CATGGATATCCTCCCTGTCGAAAGGTGTGATAAACGATTTGTTAAGCTGCACAAAGGTTTTATTTGTTATTTCATCTCCGATGAGCTCAATATCCTTGATTTCTTTATTTACTTTTTCATGATCTTCAACAGTTGTTGATGCCATCAATGTTCTCAGCAAAGAAGCTGCTTTAACCAGGTTTTGTGCATCCTCTGCGAAAAGAGGGAAAAAAGAATGATCTTTCGGTACAAAGAATTTAAGAAACTTATCTATGTTCATATTTATAATGTTTTAGGTTCTGATAAATAATTATGATATCCAATTAAAGATAAGGTACATAATACCTCCGATTACACCAGAAACAGGAATGGTGAGGATCCATGCCCAGAATATTTTTGTTGTGACACCCCATTTGACCGCTGAAGCTCCTTTTCGGGCACCAACTCCGATAATAGCACCTGTAATTGTATGAGTTGTACTAACCGGTATACCAAAATGTGTAGCCATAAACAATGTTATTGAGCCGGCAGTTTCTGCACAGAAACCTTCAAATGGTTTTAATTTAGTAATTCTCTGCCCCATAGTTTTAACAATCCGCCATCCTCCAAACAAAGTACCCAGGGCTATTGAAGTCTGACATGATAAGATGATCCATAAAGCAATAGGATCCTTTTTTGTAGCCAGGCCTGAAACAATAAGCGCAGCCCAGATTATTCCCATAGATTTTTGCGCATCGTTTCCACCATGTCCCAGACTGAAAGCAGAGGCAGAAACCAATTGAAAACGTCGGAAGTATTTGTCAACTGCCGATGGTGAAAGCTTACGGAATAGCCACATGATACCAGAAGAGAGAATAAAGGAAAGTACCATCCCAAGCAAAGGCGCAATAAAAATAAACATTACTATTAACATCACACCTGCTAAATTGACCGCTCCAAATCCTGAGCTTGCAACAGCCGCACCTACTAAACCTCCCACAAGCGTATGGGAAGAACTGGATGGGAGACCCAACCACCATGTAACCAGATTCCATGTTATTGCAGCAACTAATGCTGCCCCGATAACTGTCAGATTGATAATATCAGGATTGACTACTTTTCCTCCTATGGTGTGGGCAACATTAAGCGGAAAAACTGTAAAAGCAATGAAGTTAAAAAAAGCAGCCATCGCTACTGCTGAGAGGGGTGATAATACTTTTGTAGAAACAACAGCAGCGATAGAATTGGCTGAATCGTGAAATCCATTGATAAAATCAAACACCAGAGTCAGTCCAATTACTACATATAGGAATGTCATATTTTGACAGTTATATTTTTAAAGTGCTTCTAAATTATTTCCAGGCTTCAGTTGCATTGTGTTTAACAGATTGCAGATAAAATGAATACAACAATCTGAAGCGTTTAAGTTTTGTAGCCGAAAATTAACATTAATGTAATAAAGTACCAAATAAAGAATTTGAATAATGATATTTTGTTGATAATATTGTTAACAGATTATTATTCAGATAATTGATATTAACAAGATAAATAAATCTAATTTTCCATTTCAGAGAATCATTGAATTTACTTTTACAGGATTCCCTTTATTTCAACCTGGTTGATTAAAAACCGAAGCTTAAGATCCTATAACATTTTTGTTTTTAAGTAATTAATACTAACTTTACACTCTTGAGTATAAACAATTTTAAATAATTGAATATGAGCGATATACGCAATCTTGAACCGAAGCAGTTATGGAACTATTTTCATGACATAACACAGATACCACACCCTTCAAAGAAGGAGAAGAAAATTGTAGAGTATGTTGTTGCCTTTGGAAAAAAACTTAACCTTGAAACGCTGGTTGATAAAACCGGAAATGTGATTATCCGCAAACCTGCAACAAAAGGTATGGAAAACCGGAAAGGTGTAATCTTACAGACTCATCTCGATATGGTTCCCCAGAAAAACAGCGATAAAATTCATGATTTTGAAAAAGACCCTATTGAAACTTTAATAGACGGTGAGTGGGTTAAGGCAAAAGGTACAACACTTGGATCTGATAACGGAATAGGAGTATCTGCAGCACTCGGCGTGCTCGCATCAAAAGACATTATTCACGGGCCACTGGAGGCTCTCTTTACAATAGATGAGGAGACAGGAATGACAGGTGCTAACGGACTTGAAGCAGGCCTTCTGAAAGGTGATATTCTTATGAACCTCGATTCAGAAGATGAGGGTGAACTGTATGTCGGTTGTGCCGGGGGTATTGATGTTGGCGCTGTTAAAAATTATGCAGAAGAATCTTCGCCAAAGGGCATGACAGCCTTTAGAATATCTGCCAGGGGGCTAAAAGGTGGTCATTCAGGAGTCGACATTGCAATGGGCAGAGCTAATTCGAACAAGCTGATGTTTCGGTTTCTGATGCAGGCTGAATCCGATTTTGGTATAAGACTGACTGAAGCGGCAGGTGGTGATCTTCGTAATGCAATACCGCGCGAATCGTATTCAATTGTATTGGTGCCTGAAATCAAGGCTGAAGAGTTTGTAACATTTGTTACAATGTATGACAAGATTTATAAAGCAGAATTTGCTGAAACAGAACCTGATCTGAACTTTGCATGCGAAAAGACTTCTGTCCCTGCAAAAGTGATGAACCAGGGTGATCAATACAGAATTATCAGAGCGGTATTTGTGTGTCCTAATGGTGTGGTGAGAATGAGTCAGGCAATGAAAGGTCTGGTGGAAACATCAAACAACCTCGCTATTGTACGGTGCAAAGGAGGTAAGTTTGAAGCATTTAATCTTACCAGAAGCTCTGTAGATTCAGCTAAAGAAGCTATCGCATGGAAAATCGCTGCAGTATTTCAGCTGATTGGCGCTGAGGTCAAGGTTGAAGGTGGTTATCCAGGCTGGAAACCAAATATTAATTCTCCTATCCTCAAGACTATGAGTAAGGTTTACAACGATATCTTCGGTAAAATTCCTGAAATAAAGGCAATTCATGCCGGGCTTGAATGCGGAATTCTGGGAGGCGTTTATCCAAATCTTGATATGATCTCATTTGGACCAACAATCAGGTATCCTCATTCTCCTGATGAAAAAGTTCTTATACCTTCTGTGGTGAAATTCTATGATTTTCTTTGCGGAACATTAAAAAATGTACCGGTCAAGTAGATTAGAATCCGATAAATTTTAAAGGCATTGATTAAAATTTTCAGTGCCTTTTTTTATTTCTGATGGCCGTGATGCCTGATGCCTGATGCCTGATGCCTGAAGCCTGAAGCCTGCCTCCTAATCAACTTTAATCTCTACAAGAATATCATCCTTCATAACATTGGTATTAGGCTTTGCTGAAACTTTAACAATATGTCCGTTTACAGGTGATAATATTTCGTTTTGCATTTTCATTGCCTCAAGGATCACGACTGATTCACCACGCAGAACCTGGCTTCCTTCACGGACAAGAACATCGATTATTTTGCCAGGCATCGGTGCTTTAACGAACTCTTTTTCAGCTTTCCCCTTTTGCTTCTTCAGCATCTTCATTCTTTGCATAGAAAAAGGAGTTTCAACAGTGAACTCATAACTTATATCGTTAAAAAGAATCTCATATTTGTTCTGCCTTGAGCGGATTATTTCAACAGGAAATCTCCTGTTTTTCCAAAGGATATAGGTTCCATATTTATCATCATTCTTAAGCTTGACATCATAGCTTCTTTTGCCAATTTTGATGGAATGCTTAAATGGAAGCGAAAAGCTGAATTTCCTGTTTTCTGAGGAAAGTGCATATAATTTCTTAATTTGAAGTTTATCGTTAGGCATTGATAATCATTTAGTTTAGAACTGATTAATTCTTTTATTAAGCAACCAGGGGCTCATTTCCCTGCTTTTTCTGAAATCAATGTTTATGCTGTCATCCTGTAAATTCTCTTCAATGAAAAGCTTGGTTGCAAGCCAGGCAGCAAGTAACTCTTCATACTCACTGTTATAATAAAGCTTTTCCAGATCTTTTTCAATAAAAGCAGTCGTAAAATTGCCTGATTGAAATTTCGGATTACGGACCAGCATTCTGAAAAACGGAAGGGTGGTCTTTGTTCCTTTTATCCACACTTTATCCAGGGCTTTTTTGCAGTTTAGCAATGCCTCTTTGCGATCCTTGCCTTTTACAATTAACTTGGCTATCATTGAATCGTAGCTGGAAACAATTGCCGATCCGGCCTGAATCCCGGTATCTACTCTTACATAGGAATCCTCGGGCATATTTATCTTTTCAATCTTGCCCGGATCCGGTGCAAAACCTGCCTGAACATCCTCTGCGTTGATACGACATTCAATGGCCCATCCTTCAAGTTTTATGTCTGATTGACTATATTTAAGCTCTTCATCGCTTGCAATACGAATCTGCTGTTCAATGAGGTCTATTCCAGTGATCATCTCTGTTACAGGATGTTCCACCTNNGAATTGAACACTCTCTTTCTCCAAGATGGATTACATTGCCTTTTGTGTCGCCAAGTATCTGAAATTCAATGTGTTTAGGATTTTCTATATATTTTTCTATAAATACCGATGGATCGTTAAAAGCCTTTTCCGCTTCTTTGCTTGCAACGATGAACAGCTTCTCCATGTCCTCTGATTTCCTTACGATCCTCATTCCCCTTCCGCCGCCACCTGAAGCAGCTTTTATTATAACCGGGTAACCAATCTTTTCAGCAATTTTGACAGCTTCTTCTTCATTACTAATATTTCCTTCACTTCCGGATGCCATTGGAATTTTATTAGCAAGGGCAATTTTCCTTGCAATGGTTTTATTTCCCATTTTATATATGGCGTCGGGAGAGGGTCCGATAAAAACTATCTTATTGTCGACACATTTATCTGCAAAATATGCGTTTTCGGCCAGGAACCCATAACCTGGATGAACGGCGTCAGCTTTTGTTTTCAGCGCAATGTCAATTAGTCTGTCAATATCAAGAAAAACAGGTATATCTGATCCATCATCGGAGTTATCATACACTACATCAGCAAACGACAGATACATTGCATTGGGCTCAACAGCTGTTTTTATTGCTACAGTTTCAATTTTCATTATCCTGGCCGTCTTCATTATCCTGATCGCTATCTCGCCGCGGTTTGCAATTAGTATTCTCTTGATTTTCATTTTTGAGTTTTCTTTTTGTCTTGATAATGAAAATTTTACATCCACCTTTCCCCCTTCAATGGGGGAATTTTCCTAGTTATTTTCGCCTTTCGCAGCCCTGATCCNNCTTGTAACAGCAGGATCAATAACTTCATCAATATAACCGCTTTCATCTGCTATAAAAGGATTGGCAATTTTATCACGATATTTTTTAACAAGCTCTTTTTTTAATTCCAAAGGTTTTTCAGATTCGGCTAATTCTCTTTTATAGAGAATTGCAACTGCACCGTCGGGACCCATTACAGCAATTTCCGCTGTAGGCCATGCAAAACTGAAATCGCCTCCAAGAAATTTACTATTCATTACAATGAATGCGCCTCCGTAAGCTTTTCTCAGGATAATAGTTATCTTTGGTACGGTTGCTTCACTGTAGGCAAAAAGCAACTTTGCACCATGACGGATAATACCGGCATGCTCCTGATCGACTCCGGGAAGGAATCCGGGAACATCCTCAAAAGTAAGAATCGGTATATTGAATGCATCACAGAAACGTATGAACCTGGCGCCCTTTGTTGAAGAGTCAATATCGAGAACACCTGCCAGTACTTTAGGCTGATTTGCAACAATACCAATTGTTTTTCCTTTTAATCTGGCGAATCCGGTTACCAGATTGGCTGCGAAAAGTTCTGAAGTTTCAAAAAAACTATTCCTGTCAACAACCTGACTTATTATATCTTTAACATCATAAGCTTTGTTTGGGTCATCAGGGACAATGTCTCTTAATTTTTCATTGATATCGGTTATAGATCCATCATCAGCTATAACAGGCGGATTTTCAACATTATTCGAAGGCAGATAAGAGAGAAATTTTTTCAGAGCCAGTATTGTATTCTCCTCGTCATCATAGATCATATGGGCAACACCGCTTTTCCGTGCATGAACCTCAGCACCGCCTAAACCTTCTGATGACACATCTTCGTTTAATACTTCTTTCACGACATTTGGTCCGGTCACGAACATGTAGCTGGTATGGCTTACCATGAATACAAAGTCTGTAAGAGCTGGAGAGTAGACGGCACCACCTGCAGCAGGTCCCATAATCACTGAGATTTGTGGAATAATACCTGAAGACTGGATAATATTATGAAAAATAGAGGCATAACCGCTCAGGCTGGCTACCCCTTCCTGAATTCTTGCACCACCGGAGTCCATCAGTCCGATGATTGGAGAGCCCATTTTGAGAGCCATCTCCTGAATCTTAGTAATTTTTTTTGAGTGGACTAAACCAAGCGATCCACCCATAATTGTAAAGTCCTGCGCATACGCAAATACCAATCGTCCGTTGATTTTTCCATGACCTACAATTACACCATCCCCGAATGTCCTCTCCACTTTGCCAAATTCAACCGGTTGACTGGCGGGGGTCACAAAAGCATCAATTTCTTCAAAAGTTCCGGAGTCGAAAAGCAGGCTGATGCGTTCATGAGCAGTAAGTTTACCTTTTGAGTGTTGTTTCTCTGCCTGTTTCGGGCTATATTGTTTTTTCAAAGCCTCCTGACGTTCAATAAAGGCTTTGTAATTTTTTCCTGACAAATCCATACCCAAGTCTTTTAAATTAAATATCAAGACAATAATATCTGTCTCATATTATTTTACCCTCCGTCCGGATATTTAGGATTCAAAAATAGTCAATATCTGCCTAATTCCAACAAACATTCGACCGCAAAACCGATTATGTCTTTAAATGAATGAATATCAGATTCATGGATAAGATAATCCTTCGACCGGATATTATTTCTTATATAATGAGTTTTCGATTATTGAACAAATAATATGTCCAATCAGGATATGTGCTTCCTGGATCCTGGGTGTATCATCAGAAGGAATTTTAAGGCAAAGGTCACATAACTGTGATATTTTTCCGCCTGAACTGCCGGTCAATCCGATAGTTATTATACCCACTTTCTTCGCCTCTTTTATTCCTTCGATAATATTGGCTGAATTACCTGAAGTCGATAATGCCAGCAATACATCTCCTTTTTTCCCAATAGCTTCGATCTGCCTCGCAAAAAGCCTCTCGAATCCGTAATCATTTGCTATTGAGGTAATAACTGAAGTATCTGTTGTTATAGCAATAGCAGAAAGGCCAGGTCTTTCAAACCCAAAGCGATTAACCAGTTCACCGGCGAGATGTTGTGCATCAGCTGCACTGCCACCGTTCCCGGCAAAGATTATTTTTTTATCATTTCTGAGAGCTTTGCAGCATTGTAATGCAGATTCTTCAATCAATCTAAAAGTATTCTCATCTTCAAGAAGGAGGGTCTTGACTTTCAGCGATTCTTCAATTTTCTTCCTGATAAAATCCCTATTCATATATTATTGTTTAGCACCTATACAATTTTAAAACATATCAATCAGAAGGCCTATAGTCTTCTTCTTTAAACTCCTGACTTCCGTCTTCGGACTTCTATCTTTTTTACATCATTTCTTCCTTTCTGCAATAATAAGGGCAGATTCTTTTATTGTGAAGGTTACAATTGCAGCTATTACAGCTAGTATTATAAAGGAAATAAGGAACCCGTGCAAAAATGTCTTGTTCCTCATACTCATACCTGTCACCATAATAATCCCACTTATCTGGCCAACTAAAAGCAGAAGTCCCTGGGATGTTGATTCTGGCGCTGGTGCCGAAACCTCGGCAGCATACTGGAATCCGATTGGTCCGGCGCTCATTACGAAGAATCCGAGCATAAAAGAAGAAATAAGAGCGATTGTATAAGCACCATCAGGATTTACCCCATGTCCGCCGGTGAGGGCAGGAGCGAGGGCAATACCTGCAACTCCCGGCACCATTCCAATGATGCATATCACGAGAAATAATTTTCTTTTTCTGAAATAATCTGATAATATCGGTACTATGATAGCTCCGATAATTCCTCCTATCAGCATTAAACCACCAATCATACCATTTGAATCAACAACACCCAGATATTCAGCAATTGAATCAACCATGGAACTGATTGCATTGAAAATCCCAAGACCAATGGTGAAAAGAATAACCATCATCCACATATCTCTGAGTTTGAAAATATGTTTGATGCCATCCGTAAATTTTAAACTAGGAACAGGTTCTAATGAAACCGGGTATTTTGGTTTTTCCCTTAGCAATATCATTCCTGCCAGACATAGTACAACTGTCAGAATGCCATAAATCTTAAGCATACTGTCAATACCGCTTCCGTAATTAGGATCTGAAGCCTTTGACACAATGAGCATCGGAGTAACAACCATTGCAATGAGAACACCGATATACTGTGAAAGAGTTGCTAATCCTGTAGCAATTGCTCTTTCCTTAACCGGAAACCACTTCGCAGTAAGGGCTGTTGCAGCATTCATTACAAATGGTTGTGCTATTGCAAGTACGATCTGCCCGGTCATTACCATATTAAAAGAGGTTCCTGATAATGCTTTAATAGCTGCACCGATGGCAGTCAGAAGGGCACCGAGACCCACTCCTTTTACAATACCATAAGTATCAATAAAATATGATGCCGGAATACAGAATAAAATATAAAAAAACATATATGATGATGCAAGGAAATCAATATTGAAGAAAGATGAAGGATTAAAATGACCTGCATAGTAGACATCGGCCGCTCTGGCAATTGGAGCATGTGTCAGCCATTGTATCTGCACCATCAGGCTGATCACCATTAATGCGGAGAGAACCACCCAGCGATACTTCGATAACCTAATAGTATCCATATTTAGCTTTTTTTTGGTTTATAAAGACCCACCTCATTTGAACCCATCAATCCGGCCAGCAAAACAGTTTCAGTTGCTGCCTTAAGTTTTTTTATCATTTTTTTTGTAACAACATCAAAGTGGTGTAATTTTTCAAGTTTGTCGCCGATGTATTCCAGATCATCATCGGTCGTTGCCCATTTCAGCTTGTTATATATTGTAAGGTCAAGTGGAAGAGAATATGACCTTAATGATTTATCACCGTTAATATTAAAGTAGAAATCAAAATA
>PMEC01000117.1 GCA_003155705.1 Bacteroidales bacterium | reverse complement strand
CAATGATACTCCTGATCATATTAATGAACTGTCAAGAAAATTGAACTGAATTAAATGCCGTATCAATATTATCCGCTTCCACCCAATCCCTGTTTCATCTTACGAAAGTCCTGATTATGAGACGACTATAAAATTCAAGGAAAAACTTAATGCTAAAGGAATTCTCACTACAATAAGAGCAAGTCGCGGAGAAGATATCCAGGCAGCATGTGGGTTGTTATCGACACTTGAGCAGAACAAATCAGGAAAATGATTATCAGATATACATTCGTATTTTACTTGCTGCTTATTCCTGTCATGGCTTTCAGTCAACAGGATCAGATCGAAAAATTTCTTTCTGATTCTTCAATGATTCATTCTTCAGTTTCATTTTGCATTGCTGATGGCGTTACTGGAAGCATAATTTCTCAATTTAATCCTCAAAAAAGCCTGACCCAGGCTTCTATTCTCAAGCTGATAACAACATCCATCGCTCTGGAGAAACTGGGAAAGGATTACACATTTAAAACCACAATTGGTTACTCGGGGATATTTAAAAAACAGACAGGAACACTTGAAGGAGATCTTATAATTAAAGGCGGAGGTGATCCGGCTCTTGGTTCTGAGAATTTTCCTGAATTTTATAATGGGTTTATAGACAAATGGATACAAGACATAAAGTCACTCGGAATTAAAAAGATCACAGGCAGGATCATTGCTGATGACTCATATTTTGATTATCAGCCTGTACCCGTAAACTGGAACTGGGAAGATATCGGAAATTACTACGGAGCTGGTGCGTATGGTTTATCTGTATTTGATAACACTTTTAATATCCATTTTAAAACAGGCCGTAAGGGCTCATTACCAATAATAACCAGTGTTTCCCCGGATAACACAGGAATTGAATTAACAAATTATCTGACCGCCTCCGGCACAGAGGATAATGGATATATTTTCTCAGTCCCATACAGCACCAAAGGCTGGATGGCAGGTACTATACCCGAAAATAAAGAAGATTTCATCCTGAAAGGCTCTATTCCGGATCCACCTTTATTTGTGGCAGGAACTCTTTATAAAAAGCTGGCAGATGCAGGAATAAGAATCGCTGGTAATCCTGTAACAGCCAGAATTATACCGGAGAGTGAACGCGGAGATTTCACGATGATTTCAGAAATAATTTCTCCTCCACTTTCAGCTATAGTCGATGTTTTAAATCATAAGAGTGTCAACCTGTACGCAGAACATCTGATCAAGGAGTTGGGCAAAGTGTTTAAAAACAGTGGTACGACAGCTGCCGGAATCGAAGTCATAAAGGAGTTTCTCAACGGCGCACGTATCAATACTGACGGGTTCTTTATTACAGATGGAAGCGGATTGTCACCAAGAGATGCTATCAATTCAGCTGAAATGGTAAAGCTTCTTCTTTACATGAAAAGAAACGGAAGGTTTTTTGATGATTATCTCAAATCTATACCTGAGGCTGGAAAGGAAGGATCCCTTAAAAACCTTTTCAAGGACCAGGTTTTTGAATCGAGATTATGGGTTAAGAGCGGATCTATGGCAAGAGTAAGGAGTTATGCAGGTTACTTCATAACATTGTCAGGTAAAGAGATGATATTCTGTTTTATAGTCAATAATTTCAACGGATCACCTGGAAAAGTTATTTCGGGAATCGAAGAAATAATAAAAGATGAAATTATCAAGAATTAGGGTTTATGAACAATAAAATAGCCGTCAGGAAATGTGAAGAGTACGATCTTCAACATATTTACGATCTGATTTCTGAGATATATAGAAATACTGATGGACCTGAGGTCGCCGGGAAAAAGGTTCTTGTAAAGCCAAATATATTATCAGATGATAATCCTGTAAAATGTATTAGTACTCATCCTTTGGTAGCGGAGGCAATGATCAGATTTCTACAGGCAAACGGGGCTACTGTTTTTGTCGGAGATTCCCCTGCCCTTCATTCAAAACAATTCAGAGGTGAAAAAAGCGGCATTTACGGTGTTTGTGAAAAGACCGGTGCCACCTGGGTGGATTTTATGAAGAATCCAATTGAGAAGAAGCTCCGAAAAGGGAAAATTAAAATTGCTTCTATTGTTGAAGAGGTTGATCTGATTATTTCATTGCCCAAATTTAAAAACCACGAACTCGTCTATTTTACCGGAGCGATTAAAAATACATTGGGTCTGGTTCCGGGATTTTCGAAAGCAAAACAACATGCACTTCACCAGAATCGCGGAATATTTGGCGAGTTTCTTGTTGATCTTAATGAAGCCGTCACTCCAGACTATTTCTTTATGGATGCAGTTATGGGTATGGAAGGACCTGGTCCCGGCAGAGGCATACCTGTTAAAATAGGACTGCTGCTTGGATCGACAAACCCTTTGATACTTGATCTTACTGCGAGTAAAATAGCCGGTTATGAACCGTTAGTTATTCCAACTTCAAAGACGGCTTTTTTCAGGAAGAGGTGGCTTCAGTCTGAAGATGACATTATATATGATGGTCCAGAAATTAACAATCTGATTAAGAAAGACTTCAAGAAGATTCCGATTACCGGTAACAGGAATATTGCGATGCAGTTTGTTATGAAAAGGATCAAACCGCTGCGAAAGCTGGAAAGACGTCCTGTTTTTATTCATGAAAACTGCACTGAATGTCTTAAATGTGTCAAGATCTGCCCTGTCAATGCTATTGAATCACATCCGGTAAAGAGAAATCATATCGTGCTCACGGATTCTAAGTGCATCAGATGCTTCTGTTGCAGTGAGGTTTGTACAGATAATGCAGTGGAAATAAGGAGAAAGGTTTTTGGGGT
>PMEC01000140.1 GCA_003155705.1 Bacteroidales bacterium | reverse complement strand
CTTCCATTATCTTTCCTATCCTTATCGCTTCATCTGCAGTATAGGAGCCATTAGAGTCAGCATAAATAACCATTTTATCGCCAAAAGTCTTACGGACTAATGGAATGAGCTTTTCCGACCGGCCTTTAGGCTCTTCGAAATTGTTGCTCATTCTTCCTCCGAGTTTAAACTTGAGGGCTTTGGCTTTTGATTCTCCTACTTCTTTCTGAAGATGTTCTATTGTCACTTCAGCAGTTATTCCCCTTTCACTATTAGCCTGATATACAGCTATTTTTGGATTATGAATATCTCCGATAAGCTGTCCTAAGGATTTTTTCGCTATCTGCCCCAGCAAATCCAATATTGCAAACTCGATCGTGGCCAATGGCACCCAGAGAGCAAGGCTCTGCATTTTATAATTGCTTTTATAAACATAAACACCTTCAATAAGTGATTCAAGATCCCTTGCGTCTTTACCTATAAAAAATGGCCGTACCCTGTTTACAAGAATAGGGTATAACGACTTCATCTGGTCATCATTTGCTACCGATATTCCAACAGCTCCGTCTTTTGAGATTACCCTGCAAAGGAAGCTGTCGTTATATCTCAGAAGTTCGAGTTTGTCAATAATTACCGGTGAAGCTAACAACTCCTTTTTCAATATAGGTTTTCTTATGATTTCATCCAGTTTTGCATATTTTTCTTTTATGCTTTCTAAGCTGAATGATATCCTGGGAAGAGTTGCTGCCAGGCTTCCGGTAAGAGTTGTTGCNNGGATAGAGGTCAAATACCTCCTGAGGAGCGTTAGTGTACCAGTTGTATCCGTTTCTTCTTTCATACCCTATCTCTTCAATGGTCTTCTTCTTGATCCCGTCACGGTCGCATACAAAAGGCTGTTGTGTATCCAGATCGTAAAACCTTGCCCACATGTCACCAGCTTTCGGATCAGAGACGATACGCCTGTCCCTCTGCCCATCCTTGTTAGTAAAACTATCCCAGCGTGTGTTTTTAATTCTGTGATTATCAAGCCACTCCATTGCCCCTTGAACCGACTTGATCACGGCGGGAGATGGCGAGGCCAATTCCATTAGAAGCTTGATAATTCCGGTAGATTCACCACCGCTGAATGATGGCAGCTCATATGAACGGGCCTTGGCAGGAAGAAGAGTTACCTCATCGTGTTGAGCACACCAAACGGTTGGCTTCCCGTTGACTATTATCTGGGTTTTTAAAATGCATTCAATTCCCTTTTTAAATGCGGTTTTTGAACTTTTCAGATATTCAGGAGAAACAATGTCACTGAATAAGGGATTATTATTATTGATGTCACTGAGTACACCGAGAATATTTACTATTGCATTATCATTAAAGGTTACATGAGTATAATAACCTTTGCGTAAAGGCCAGAACATTGGCCATCCTCCGTTACCGTACTGGGCATCAAGGATGAATTTCATTCCCCTGTTGAATGAATCTCTGAACGCCTGGTTCTTTGTCTTGTTGTACATCCTGGCGAGGAACTTCATCTCGGTTGTGGTGGCATCATTATCGAAAATGGCATCATTAAGTCCCTTTTCATCATTTATTGTGGCTTTTTCAGGGACGGTCAGTGGCTTATGGAGCGGAAGATTCTTTGGCCAGCCGCCAATATCGCGCTGGTAAAGGAGAACATTTCCGGCAACTCGTATCGATTCTTCAGAACCATACCATTCATCCGGCATCTTTGTTGCCACATATTTCCAGGGGAGCTGACTGATAGGAACTTGTGCCTGGGCATGACTTACTCCGCACAATATCAGAGCAATAATTGAAACAGTCATTAGTGATTTTTTCATCGAACCAAAATAAATGTTGAATAATATAATTTGAAAGTCAAAATATCGAATCTCATTTCACCACTTTGGGAACAGGTGCGGTTGATGAGGGAACCGATAAGCCGTCGACAGTTTTTGGTTCCATTATTTCTATGCGGGTACCATCGCCATCATAATAATTTATCTGTCTTTTCCGGTTAATCCCTGTTTTCATCTGAGTCGGTAGTTTGCACCCCTCAGGAAGTTTACGGTCTTGTAATATCTTAGCTGAAGACGCAACATCATCTACCACAAGACAGATATGATTCATTGTACCTTTACGATCCGCTGAAGGCTCCTTATCAAAAAGCATTAATTCAATATAATCATCTCCATCAGGGACTTTCAGATTTACCCAGCTAAGAACGGTACCATTGGAACTTCCTCGCCAGGTTTCTTTAAACCCAAGTATATCGCGATAGAATTTCATCGCAGAATCAAGATTTGCAGTCATTATGCCAACATGGCTCATGTGTGTCGATATTCGTGTATCGGGTATATCTTTCCCGAAATTCTGCATCGTCCATCCATCATCGGTATATTGTACAATTTCACATATTATGCCATTCGGGTCAGTCACGAAATAGTTAAAATTACCGGTGCGTCCAGTCGGCGTTTTGTCAGGTACTTTAATGCCTTTTGATTTAAGGTACTGTCTCATTGCTTCTGCATCATCCGTCTCAACTGCAAAATGATAAAGCCTGTCACTATTGGGAGTTTTTTCAGGAAAAATCTCAATTACCTGGCGATCATTTATCTTGAAATAGGTAAGAGCCAGTTCGTTGCTGTTATTCTTTTTCAGGGAATAAGGCTCAGCAAAACCAAGAAAATCTTTATAGAAAGCTCGTGCCTGATCCATACTTTTGACATATAAGGCAATATGCGCCACTCCTAATATTTTTGGACGTTTCATTTCTGTCTTCCCTTGTGAGGAAATGGGTAATATCACCGCAAAAGCGAACAGAATTATTAAAAACAATATCTTTTTCATAGGATTGTTATTTGGAGGCCAATGATTAAAATTCAATTTGTGATTCTAAATATACAAACACTTGTCAGTTAATTGGCACATCGGCTTCCGAAAATTCATGAGATAACAATAAAAGGTCATCTGTTTTTCATGTAATTAAATCTGTATATCCTGTTCATAAAGTATAAAAGACAATTTTTTGGAGTATTTATAATAATTCCTACTTTTACACCAATAGTTCTGTGATTTGAATTTTTTTGAATAAATACATACGGAAATTTTTAAGATAAATACTATAAACAACTTAATTTAAAACCTGGTAAAAATGAAAAAGAGAAGCAGTATTTCCATTTTTCTGTTAATCGCTATAGCAGGCCTGATCTTTTCAACTTTCTATTCATGTGATACGGCATCACGGAAATATTTTGGATTGCAATTGTACTCTATTCGTGATTCCATCGGCAGAGATGTACCTGCTGCTATTGCCAAAGTAAGTAAGATGGGCTTTAAATTTGTCGAACCGGCGAACTATAAAAATGGAAAGTTTTATGGTATGGAGCCTGCTGCTTTTAAAGCACTTCTGAAAAAGAACGATATGTTAATGCTAAGTTCGCATACTAGTCATGATGCACCCGACTCAAGCAATTATAATGCAACAATGGCCTGGTGGGATACCTGTATCGCGGCTCATCTTGCCGCTGGTGCCAAATTTATAGTACAGCCTTCGATGGGCGGTTCAGCATATGCAAGTCTTGCCGGACTGAAAAAGTACTGTGATTATTTCAATGAAGTTGGTGCAAAATGTAATGCAAAGGGTATCCGTTTTGGATATCATAATCATGATAAGGAATTTTCCACAAAGTTAGATGGACAGACAATGTACGATTTCATGCTCGAAAATACTGATCCGGCGAAAGTATTCTTTCAGATGGACATTGGCCATTTAGTTGATGGTGGGGCAGATCCTCTTTATTATTTCAATAAATATCCTGGTCGTTTTAAACTATGGCATATTGCAGAGGCTTATGAAATAGGTTCAACCGGGAAAGTGGATTGGAAGGCTGTATGGGCCGGTGCTCCATTATCCGGATTGCAGTACGGAATTGTGGAAGTTGAAAAATACCACTTCGACGAGTTTACCAGCTGCCAGAAGAGTTTTGATTTTCTCAAAGCGGCTGATTATGTAGTGATGCCAAAAAACAGGTGATTATATTATTTTGAATAAAGAAAGGGGTCTGTTCAAGTCCCCTTTTCTTTTTAAAATCCTGCTTATTATTGCTAACCAATCGTTGCCAGCTGCCTTCTAATCTCCTGCAATGCAGGTGCTGCCTGTTCTCCCAGATTCTTCCAGCTGCATTCTACTGACATACGTCCCTTATAACCAGCCTGTTTTAAAGCTTTGAAAAATGGTGTAAAATCTTCTTTATTAACACCCGGAGCCGTACGACCATTTTTTTCAGCAATATGTACATGGTATAGAAGATCTCCGTACTTTACAATATTATCAGGACTTTCATTGTCTTTCAGCATATGGTAAAGATCAGCCAGAAGCCTGAAATTCTTATGATTGACTATTTTCACAATCTCACCCCCTTCTGCTACAGAATTAATAAAGTTGCATTCTCCGCTATTGAGAGGTTCAAGTGAAACGACGACATTATATTTCCCTGCAATTGGCGCCATTTTTTTACAAAGACTTATAAACTGCTGTCTTGCTTCATCTTTTGAAAATCCTTCAGGAATTGATCTCGAACCTCCGCTGCCGAAAACAATGGTTTTTATACCTGCCATTTCAGCCCTGCGAAAGGCAGTTTCCATAAACTTCAGAATATCATCATGAACAGCTGCGGGACCAACACTTTTAAGATTTCCGGCAATAAAATTGTTGCATGCTTCAACCGGGAGCTTTGAATCTTTCAGAAGGGCGAGCTTCGCCTGAAAGGCTGTATCATCCTCTGTTGGGATTAGAAAACTTCTTACAGCTTCTTCAACGTAAGAATAACCGGCGGCAGCAATTATACCATTATTGGATATACCGGTGCATACACCTATCCTGTCAAGAAATTTGCCAGACTTACCGGCAATTTCATATGAATTAAATGGTCTTAAAAGCACCCCGGTTCCGAGAACGGCTGAATATTTCAGAAAATCTCTTCTTGATGTTTTCATAGTTTTAGTTTTTATTCCTGATATTATCCTGTTTAATTATCAAAAATAGGATATTAAAATCTTCATTGCAATTTTAAAATTAAAATCAGGTCATTTATTATTTCATGATGAAGTTAAAAATGTTGAAATGTTGAAATTTGAGGCTGCTCTGAAAAGTATTCTTTTTGCCACGAAGGCACTAAGGCACGAAGTTGCACCAAGGCTAAATCGTTGAAAATAATATCTTTGTGAACCTTGCTGTCTTTGTGACTTTGTGGCAATTGTGGTTTTTCGATTTTTAGGAGTGGACTCAAATTTTAACCCTTCAACCCTTCAACTTGCTAAACTCTTCAACTTAAAACATAATGCTTTCCAGTTAAAAAAAATCTATATTTGTAAACGACCTAAACTAACTTAGAATTATTGAATGAAACGTATACTTGTCACAGGAGGTGCCGGGTTCATTGGTTCTCACTTATGCGAAACACTTCTCATCGCCGGGCATGAGGTTATTTGTCTTGATAATTTTTTTACAGGTTCCAGACAAAATATTGTTCACCTGATTGAAAATCCCTATTTTGAATTAGTCCGCCATGACGTAATCCAGCCTTTTTATGCTGAGGTGGATGAGATTTATAATCTTGCATGTCCTGCATCTCCAGTCCACTACCAGTATAATCCCATCAAGACAATCAAAACCTCAATGATGGGATCTATTAATATGCTTGGATTGGCAAAACGTGTTCGTGCAAAGATTCTTCAAGCCTCGACTAGCGAAGTTTACGGGGATCCTGAGATTCATCCTCAGCCTGAAACCTATTGGGGACATGTCAATCCTAACGGAATACGCTCATGTTACGATGAAGGTAAACGGTGTGCTGAAACACTTTTCATGGATTATCACAGACAAAATAATGTGAAAATTAAGATAATCCGGATTTTTAATACGTATGGACCAAGAATGCATCAGGACGATGGCAGGGTTGTATCAAATTTTATAGTACAGGCACTTAAAGGTAAGGATATTACGATTTTCGGAGACGGTTCGCAAACCAGAAGCTTTCAATATGTCGACGACCTGATTACAGGCATGACAAAGATGATGGACTCGCCGGACAGTTTTATAGGACCTGTAAACATTGGCAATCCATTTGAATTCAGAATAATAGATCTTGCAAAAAAAGTTATCGACATGACAGGATCACATTCAAAAATAATCAATCTGCCTCTTCCTGAAGATGATCCTAAACAGAGGCAGCCCGATATTAACCTGGCATTAAAAACACTGAACTGGTCTCCCGTGATCAATCTTGAAACCGGGTTGGTAAGGACAATCGAGTATTTTAAAAACGAACTTAAGCTTGATAAATAATTAGTGTAAAGAATTATCTTTAATTAGTTTTACTGAATTGATGCAAGGGCCCATGTACTCAAATACTTTAAGCAGAGAAACCTTAAGAAAGCGTCGTATTAAATTCTGGTACTTTATTCTTGGTATTGTAATTTGCATCATCTTTTCAACAGCCGGAGAAAAGGTAATAACATACACATCATCAGATAAATACTGTATGTCGTGTCATGTTCATCCGGTTCCTGAACAAAACTGGAAACTGTCGACTCATTATGATAACAAGTCAGGCACGATAGTTCATTGTGTTGACTGCCATCTTCCTCCGAAGGGACATGGATATCTGACCGGAAAGGCAAAACATGGCATCAAAGACGTTTATGGCTATTTTTTTAAGGATAGTGCAAGCATAAACTGGGAAGAGAAGAAGTTGCTTGAAAAAGCCAGGGGTTTTGTTTATGAACAATCATGTCTCGTCTGTCATCAGAATTTATTTCCTGTTACTCTTTCTGTTGACGGAAACAACGCGCATCTTTTTTACACCACAAGCAAAGAAAAGCTGAATTGTATAAACTGTCATCTCTATGTCGGACACTTCGATAAGTATATGAAGCATCAGAAAAATGTAAATTTCGGAGTGACCGAATCTGCTTCAACTGTACTTTTTACGGAGGCTGCAAAAGTTGACAAATTTGAAGCTTTTACAGAAAAAATTCCCGGTACAAATGTATCCTTCGATATGGTAGCAATATCTGGAGGGTCGTTTAATATGGGTAGCCCCGATGATGAACCACTTCGCAAACCCGACGAAGGACCGGTTCATAAAGTGACTGTTTCTCAGTTCTGGATGGGAAAAGTTGAAGTGACGTGGGATGAGTATCTTGCCTTCTTTAAAGCAACTTCTTCGCAGGGGAGAACTGAAGGACAGGTAGTTAAGAATAAGAATGTAGATGTAATATCCGGAGCGACACCTCCATGGGGTGCCCCGGATCAGGGATGGGGCAAAGGTTCAAGACCTGCCATTACAATGTCATGGCATGCCGCTGATGTCTATTGCCACTGGCTTTCAAAAGTTACCGGCAAGAAATACAGGCTTCCAACTGAAGCTGAATGGGAATATGCCTGCCGTGGAGGAACCACAACACCATATTACTTTACCGGTGATCCGAAGAAATATACATCACAGGGTTTTTTCAGAAAATTATTCAAACCAGATACAGCCAATATAGCAGCACTGGTTGTTTACAAGGTCAATAGTTCATCCAGAACGGAAGAACCTTCATTTGTAAAAACCAATCCGTTTGGATTAAAAAACATGTCGGGNNGGATCATTTAAAAGCGATGCAAAAGATGTGAGGAGCGCAGCACGTGATTTTACCAAAACAAAATCATGGCTTGTTACAGACCCGCAGATGCCCAAGAGCATATGGTGGTACTCCGATTGTATTGATGTTGGATTCAGGGTCGTTTGTGAGCCGGATAGCACTTTGAAAAAATAAGACTGTTCAAATAAATATTACAATGAAAAATGTTGACAGAAGAAAATTTCTTGGAACAACTGCCCTTGCAGGAATTGGTTTGTTAGGAGCAGGAGCGATTCTGAACAGCTGCAAGAGATCGTCTGAAACTAAAGAACTTGGGCTGCCGCCAATATTAAAAGGTGCGCCAAAAGGCAAAAAGCTCAAAGCCGGGCTGGTAGGTGCAGGGGCAAGGGGCACAGGGGCAGCTATCAATTTTATAAGTGCAGGCCCGGATTGTGAAATAATAGCATTGGCTGATGTTTTCCAGGATAAGATTGATGCCTGTCGTCAAAGATTCGCATCATTTAATTTGCCAATACCTGCTGAAAACTGCTTCGTCGGTTTTGATGCCTACAAGAAGTTAATGGCAATCGTTGACCTTGACGTTGTTATCCTGGCTACTCCCTGTAAATTCCGCCCCGAACATTTTCTGGAAGCAGTGATGAATAAAAAGCATGTTTTCATGGAAAAACCGGTCGCAGTTGATCCGGTCGGGATACGTTCAGTTATTACAACTGCCCGGAAAGCCCAGGCAATTGGACTTTGTGTTGTCACAGGAACACAACGCAGACATCAGGAAGATTACATTGAGTGCTATAAACAGGTTACAGGTGGAGCTATCGGCAGGATAACTTCAGCAAAAGCTTTCTGGAATCAGGATCATGTCTGGTTCAGAACACGCGAACCGGGCTGGAACGATATGGAATATATGATC
>PMEC01000065.1 GCA_003155705.1 Bacteroidales bacterium | reverse complement strand
CCTTCTTGGCAAATGCAGACGAAATCAGGGAGACAATTGCGCCCATAATAACACCACCCAGAAGAGATTTAAGTGCCGTACTTATAGCGGATGGATGAGCTTTAGCCATCATTTTATCGATAGTGTCACTGATCTGTGAATCCGGAACGCCTTTACTTTTCATATACTCTTCCGTCCAGTTTGCAGTAGCTTTGATCACTCTGGTTGTATACTCAGGATCAATGAATTTATTGAAAATAAAGTTATATATAATTACAAGAATTGTGGAAAAAAGACATACGGTCAGACCATATAAAAAAGCATGTCCATAACCAATGTACCCACCAAGCATCGAGTTCCTGTAACTTTTTGTAAACCACCAGAGACCAAAGGTATAAACAACAAGATTGAATACCAATATTAACATGCTTTTACCAATTCCAATCGGTATGATGTTAAACATCCAGAATGCGAGCTGAAGTATAATCAGAATAACCCCGAAAATCAAACCATTGTTCAATGCACTTTTCAAAAAGGCCGATGTCTTATTTTCCATTTATCTATCTTTTAGTTTATTAACAAATATAGAAAATTATCTTCAAATGTCATTATATCAGTTTTAATTTTGCCGGCTCTGCAAAAAATCGTATTTTTGTACCGGGTAAGTCTTATACGGCCAGCTCCTGCTGAACTCCCCCAGGACCGGAAGGTAGCAAGGGTAGGCGGTTGTAGCGGTGCGATATAAGTAGCTTACCCTTTTTGTTTAGTACTTAGAGTGCCTAAAGTGCCTAGAGTATTTAAAGTTATTATAGGGTAAACTCTAAGTACTCCAAACTCTAGGCACTCCAAACTACTTTTTTATTAGCTTTGCCAATATTTTTGTCACCATGCTCATCCGCATCTATCCTGAGAATCCTAACCATTTGCAGATCAGAAAAGTAGCTGATGTTCTGGAACAGGGAGGGATTATTATTTATCCGACAGATACGGTTTATGCAATGGGTTGCAGTATTAAAGCTGCTAAAGCAATTGAAAAAATAGCAAGGTTTAAAGGTCTTAATCCCCTTAACCCCGATCTTTCAATCATCTTTCACGATATGAGCCAGCTTTCGGAATACACTATTATTCACGACAACAATATCTTCAAGCTTCTTAAAAGAAACCTGCCGGGTCCATTTACATTTATTGTACAGGCAAATAGTCAGATTCCCAAGTTATTCAGGAATAAAAAGAAAACCGTGGGAATCAGGATTCCGAACAATAGTATTGTTCTTGAACTTGTACGTGAACTTGGAACTCCGATAATCACGACATCAATTCATGATCAGGATGAAGTGATAGAGTATACTACCGACCCTGAACTTATTTATGAAAAATACCGCGACTTTGCCGATGTTGTTATTGACGGAGGATTTGGCAGGAATGAGGCATCAACGATTGTTGACTGTACTGGTGAGGAATGTGTAATTATCAGGCAGGGCCTCGGTGAACTTGAGAATTAAAAATAGCCTTACTTCAATCTTTTTCTGACAATAACTTACTGGAGCTTAAAGACTGCTGGTAAATGCTCCGGATTTTCTTACAAACCTGACCGTCTTGTTTGTCATTTGATCAGATGAAAACGGGAATTTGAAACCCGGGGCAGTTCCTGAAGATATGATAATGTTTTCAGGTAAGGATTGAGGGGAGATATTCTTTTCTATAAAAGGTCTTTCCCCTGTCAGAACGACAATATTAAAATGATTATCTCTTAACCATCGCGATCTTAATGAATCTGTTATTAATATGTTTTTCTTTCCGACAATGAATGACTTTGGCTTGCCTAGATAATTAATAAGCCTGATTTTCAGACCCTTTGTAGCAGCATGTCTTAGAACTTCACCTGGAACTGAATCATTCTTTGTTAAAAGATTCAGGGTATTTCCAGTTCTTATTCCGGTTGTTGGAAAGGAAGGATTGTTATATACGATCAGCTCGTTAGTTTTTGCATTGTTTATTTTCTTGCTATTCACTGCAATGGCAAATATGATGAAAGCGACAATGGGGTATTTTATGCTGAATGGATGTTTTTTTAACAGGAAAGTTATCAGGAGCGAAATGGCAATTGTCAACAAAATGCATTCAAATATAGTCATACCGATTCTGTCAATTGTTGAATATGGTAATGAGGCAGCTGTGGCAGTTAGAAATTCAGTCAGTCCGGTTAATCGGTCCAGTATTGTTGCAAGGAATTCCGAAACAGGAATGATAACATATGTCAATGGAAGAGTACATCCTAAGATTATCAGGAGATTAGAAAGTGGTACAATAATTACGTTAGTCAGCATAAAATATACTGGAAATCGGTTGAATAGCATTATTGTCAGTGGAAATGTTCCAGCCTGCGCAACAATCGTGATAGCAACCGATTGCCAAATCTTGTCAGGAAGCCATTTTTTGAAATGAAGTTTGAGATATATATCCTTGTAAAAGCCTATGATATAGATAACTGCTGCATAAGAAAGAAGGAAACCTGCATCTGTTATAACCGAAGGTTGTAATATTATCAGGACGAATGCGGATGCTAACACCGAGTTAATGCCATTAACTCTTCGGTTCATCAGATTGCCTGCCTGGAGAAATGAGAACATGAGTGTTGCTCTTAGAACAGAGGGAGTTAAGCCGGTCACAAATGCAAATGCCCAGAGAATCAAAATGGTAATTATTATTCTGAGAGTATTGAATTTTCCTTTCATGAAAAAAAGCATATTAAAAATAAATAGGCTCAGAACAACCGCGTGCAACCCCGAAACTGCCATAATATGCATGATTCCAGCGTTGATAAAAATTTGTTTTACTTCCGGGTCCAACCGGTTCTTTTGTCCGAGTGTGATAGCTGAAACCAGTGCTAATCTTTTTCCTCTTACTCCACGATTCTCATACATTTTAATTATTCTCTCCCTTATAATCAGAGCTGAATATTTTAAATTTCTGTGTTTTGGAGAGGTGAAACCAATAATATTATTTTTTCCTGTGAAGGCATAATATTTAATGCCTTTTGATGCCATAAATGATTTATAGTCAAACTCATATGGGTTTCCCTTGTTTTCTATTTCCAGAGGTGTACACTTAATGAGCAGAATGTCACCAGGGAGCATTTTTTTTATAATTGAATCTTTTCTATGGTACAGCAAAACAGTTCCTGTTACACTTCTCTTAATTCCGCCTGAAATGACTTTGTTGAGGTCAATTGTTACCATATAAGTACTTTCCTTTTCAAAAGGAAAGTCAGAAATAGTGGAGAGGAATGTTGTAGGTTCAGATTCTAACCTGGAAATACCATTCTTTTCATTATTAATAAGTACAAGTCCGCACGCAAAGAATGCTATAAAGATTACTATCCCGAAAACAGGATTTTCAGGACGTATATTATAGAACAATGAGAAAGAGAAACCGGCAATAATGATGACAATCAGTATTATAACTGCAGCTCTTCCGGGTGCAAATAGCATTCCGGATATTATACCAAGACACAGGGGTATAATAATTCTCAGAAATGGAATTTCTTTAAAAAGCACAGTCTGCAGCTTTTGAGACTATATAAAGGTAGGAAGATAAAAGATAAAAGTAAAAAGATAAAAGAAAAAATTGCGATACTCAAGGTATTCCAGGTACTCCAAACTATTTTATCTTCTGTCCTGGCAGGATTGTCTTATAGTCGGCTTCAAATTTTCCTTTGCTGATATCGGTGAGTTTCCCTTTTAGGAGTCTTTTCCTGAGAGGATTTATTCTGTCCACAAACAGGATGCCGTCGAGATGATCATATTCGTGCTGGATGATTCTTGCTTTGTAGCCATCAAAAACCTCATCGTGATATTCCCAGTTTTCGTCATAATACTTGATGCGGATATGAGATTCTCTTTTTACCTCTTCACGAAGATGGGGTATGCTAAGGCATCCTTCATTCATGGGCACCTGATCACCACATTTTTCAACAATGTGGGCGTTTACGAAAGCTTTTTTGAAGCCTGCAAGCTCCGGTTCATCTTCAGCAACCGGAGTACCGTCAATAACGAAAACTCTGATGGATTTTCCAATCTGGGGTGCAGCAAGACCCAGACCCTCAGAATGATACATTGTATCAAAGAGGTCTTCAATAAGTTTTTGCAGCGCTGGATGTTCTTTTTCTATATCTGCTGCAACCTTCTTTAAAACGCTATGACCGTAAACAACTATAGGATATGTCATTTTTTGTTTTCTTTTCCCTTCTGGAAATTTCTTTTTTCAAGATAAGATTGAAGGATTAATGAAGCGCTAATTTTATCTGCAAGTGATTTATCACTTCGGTCTTTCTTCTTTACACCACCTTCAATAATTGTCTGCAAAGCTATTTTTGATGTGAATCTTTCATCTGCAAGATGCAAAGGTTTATCAGGAAATAGCTTTTTAAGTCTGTTAAGGAAGGGATCAATGTATTTAACAGAATCACTGGGTTTATTGTTCATTTGCACAGGATAGCCAACAACAAATTCATCAACAATTTCCTTTTTCAGATAATCCAGAAGAAATTTTTCTATCTCAGAAGGACTAATTGTGGTAAGAGGCGATGCAATTATCTGCATCTGATCCGTAACTGCCAGACCTATTCTTTTTTTGCCGTAGTCGAATGCGAGTATCCTGCCCATATTTTTTAACAAGGCACAAAAATACGAATAAAAATTAAAAAAATTATTTCACAGAGTGACACCGAGCAGGCACAGAGAGTCACAAAGAAGAACTCTGTGCAACTCTGTGACTTCTCTGTGGATCTCTGTGTAATTAAAAATCAATAAGTTAAGAATAAAGTTTGATTTCATTTAAGATAAAAAAAGCCACCCTTACAGATGGCTTACTTTTTCTAATGCCTTATTATTGTTGTGTTACCGTTTCCTGCGGTGCGAACACCATCGCCGCAAGCCTCTGGTAAGCTTTATATCTCCATTTTGCATTCTCTTCAGCAGCTTTAAAAAGAACTTCAGCTTCCTTTGGGAATGATTTTTGCAATGAAGTATAACGGACCTCTGATCCAAGGAAATCCTGAAATTTTGTCCAGTCGGGTTCTTTCGAATCGAGTGTGAAAGGATTCTTTCCTTCAGCTTCAAGCATAGGGTTGTACCGGTACAAATGCCAGTAACCTGCCTTAACAGCAAGATCCATCTGTTCCTGACTCTTACCCATGCCATCTCTCAGACCATGATTTATGCAGGGTGAATAACAAATAACGAGCGATGGTCCCGGATAAGCTTCAGCTTCTTTAATAGCTTTCAGATACTGGGAATTGCTTGCTCCCATAGCTACCTGAGCTACATATACATATCCATAACTCATTGCCATTTGGCCAAGATCTTTTTTGCGTATCTTTTTACCTGAAGCGGCAAATTTTGCAACTGCACCAGCCGGTGTGGATTTTGATGCCTGACCTCCTGTATTTGAATAAACTTCGGTGTCGAGTACCAGAATATTTACATCTTCTCCCGAAGCTATCACATGGTCGAGTCCACCGAACCCGATATCATAAGCCCAACCATCACCGCCGAATATCCAGTGGGATTTCTTTACAAGGTATTGTTTAAGGCTGAGTATCTCTTTTGCAACTTCTGACTTTTCTTTTTCGCATGCTGCAATCACCTTTTCTGAAGCGAGTCTTGAAGGTTCTGCTTTATCTTTTACACTTAGCCATTCTTCGAAGGCAGCTTTTGTCTCACCAGTCACCGTATTTTTTGAAACGGCATCATTCATTCTGAGAGCGATTCGGTCCCTGAGCTTATTTGCTCCAAGCGAAAGGCCGAGGCCATATTCAGCATTATCTTCAAAAAGGGAGTTAGCCCAGGCAGGACCATGTCCCTTTTTATTGACGGTGTAGGGTGTACAAGGAGCTGATCCACCATAAATTGAGGAACAACCGGTTGCATTTGAAATGATCATCCTATCACCGAATAGTTGAGTGACAGCCTTTATATACGGAGTCTCTCCACAACCTGCGCACGCTCCGGAAAACTCGAACAGCGGTTGTGAGAACTGGCTGTTTTTGACATTTACAAATTTGTCAACAACAGTATCTTTGTACCCAACTTTTTCATGCATATATGTCCACCTCTCAGCTTCGACAAGCTGAGTTTCGAAAGGCTTCATTATGAGCGCTTTATTCTTTGAAGGACATACATCAGCACAGTTACCGCAACCGGTACAGTCATATACACTAAGCTGGATTCTGAATTTGTATGCACCTAATGTTTTGGGAATACCCTGAAGGAATTGTGTTCCTGCGGGAGCATTCTTTGCCTCTTCTTCCGTGAGAAGGAATGGACGGATTGCTGCGTGAGGACAAACATAGGAACATTGGTTACATTGAATACATTCTTTTGGTTGCCATTCAGGAGAGTTAACCGCAATACCGCGCTTTTCATATGCNNGGCAGATCGTCACCCTTCATCTTATTGATCGGCTCCATAACATCACGGATAAAATCAGGAATGTCACGGTCGTCAGCTTTCTTTTCAATTTTGATATTTGCCCATTCAACAGGAATTTCGACTTTATGAACCTCACCGCCTTTATCAATGGCATTATAATTCATTTTTACAACCTCTTCACCTTTTCTTCCGTAAGATTTATAGATTGCTTTCTTCATCTCACTAACTGCCTTATCGTAAGGTATTACCTCTGATACCTTAAAGAATGCTGCCTGCATGATTGTATTAGTCCTTCCACCGAGACCGAGTTCTTCAGCAATCTGCGTGGCATTGATCATATAGAAATCAATCTTATTCTCTGCAAGATACTTTTTCATATGATCGGGTAACCGTTTCCTTGTCTCCTCTGCATCCCATATTGAGTTAAGGAGAAAAGTACCGCGTCTTTTCAGACCCTTTAGCATATCATATTTCTCGAGATATGCAGGTACATGGCATGCAACAAAATCAGGTGTATTAACAAGATAGGGTGAACGAATTGGCTTATCTCCAAATCTGAGGTGAGAAACAGTAATACCTCCTGATTTCTTTGAGTCGTAAGCAAAATATGCCTGGCAGTATTTGTCGGTTGAATCACCAATGATTTTGATAGAGTTTTTATTGGCTCCTACAGTTCCGTCAGAACCAAGACCGTAAAATTTTGCTGAGTAAGTTCCTGCACAGCAAACATTTATCTCAGGGAGTATGGGCAGTGATTTGAATGTGACATCATCAACAATGCCAACAGTAAAGAGGTTCTTTGGCTCTTTAAGTTTCATGTTTTCAAATACAGACATCATCATTGATGGTGTGGTATCTTTTGAACTTAGACCATACCGGCCACCTAGAATCGCAGGTTTTTCATTCCTGTCGTAGAACATCTCTTTAATATCGAGGAACAGAGGTTCACCGTTGGCTCCGGATTCTTTTGCTCTGTCCAGTACAGTAATTTTTTTAACTGACTTAGGCAGAACTTCGAAAAAGTATTTTGAAGAAAATGGCCGATAGAGATGAACACTTATAAGCCCAAGTTTTTCGCCTTTTTCTGCCAGGTAATCGATAGTTTCCTGAATAGTCTCGGTTACAGATCCAATTGCAACGATTATATTTTCCGCATCGGGGGCGCCATAATAATTAAATGGTTTGTATTCCCTTCCGGTCAATTTAGTAATATCTTTCATGTAAGCTGCAACGATATCCGGAACCGGTTCGTAGAATTTATTGATTGATTCTTTTGCCTGGAAGAAAATATCTGGATTCTGGGCAGTCCCTCTGGTAACCGGATGCTCAGGATTAAGAGAGTTATTACGAAATTTTGTCAATGCATCAAGATCAATAAGTTTCTTAAGATCATCCATTTCAAGATATTCGATCTTCTGTACTTCAGCTGATGAGCGGAAACCGTCAAAGAAGTGAAGGAAAGGAATTCTTGATTTGATTGCTGAAAGATGTGCCACTCCTGCCAGATCCATAATTTCCTGAACACTTCCGCTGGCAAGCATAGCAAAGCCGGTCTGACGAGTGGCATAGACATCGCTGTGATCTCCGAAAATTGACAGAGCATGAGCTGCTATTGCTCGCGCGCTGACATGGAAGACGCCAGGAAGTAACTCTCCCGCTATTTTGTACATGTTAGGAATCATAAGAAGTAATCCCTGTGAGCAGGTAAATGTCGAACACAGAGCTCCTGTCTGAAGAGCGCCATGCAAAGCACCGGCAGCTCCCGCTTCGGATTGCATTTCAACTACCTTAACCTGTTCTCCGAAAATATTTTTTAATCCTGCGGCAGCCCATTCGTCAACGAATTCTGCCATTGTTGATGATGGTGTAATTGGATATATGCAAGCGACCTCGCTGAACATATATGCAACATGTGATGCAGCCTGGTTACCATCGCATGTTATAAATTTTTTTGTTCCCATTTTAAATTAATAATATTTGTTTAAAATTATAGTGTGAAAAAATTAACAGTAAAAGTACAAAAAATAAGCGATGGGCTAACCACCGTTCATTGAAATAAGAAACTCCTCATTCGATTTTGCCTGGAGTAATCTATCGCGCAAAAATTCCATTGCCTCAACAGAGTTCATGTCAGACAGATAGTTACGAAGCACCCATATTTTTTGAAGAATATTCTTGCTAAGAAGAAGTTCCTCTCTTCTTGTGCTTGAAGCAGGAATATCGATGGAAGGATAAATTCTACGGTTCGAAAGTTTTCTGTCGAGCTGAAGTTCCATATTGCCGGTACCCTTGAACTCTTCAAAAATCACATCGTCCATCTTTGATCCGGTTTCTGTAAGGGCAGTCGCAATAATAGTAAGTGAGCCCCCATTCTCAATATTACGTGCAGCGCCAAAGAAACGTTTTGGTTTATGCAAAGCATTTGAGTCAACCCCGCCTGAGAGTACTTTACCTGAAGCCGGAGCAGTAGTATTAAATGCTCTTGCCAGCCTGGTAATTGAATCAAGAAGTATAACAACATCATGGCCGCATTCCACCAGCCTCTTGGCTTTCTCAAGAACAATATTGGCAACCCTGCAATGTCTCTCAGCAGGTTCATCAAAAGTTGATGCAATAACCTCAGCTTTGACATTTCTTGCCATATCAGTCACCTCTTCAGGTCTTTCATCCACAAGCAGGATCATCAGATATACTTCGGGATGATATTTTGCAATTGCATTAGCGATTTCCTGAAGTAAAACAGTCTTCCCTGTTTTAGGCTGCGCAACAATCAGTCCGCGCTGCCCTTTGCCGATGGGAGCGAACATGTCAATAACCCTTACTGACAATGATCCATCACCTGGCGTACAAAGTGTAAACTTCTCATTTGGAAAGAGAGGTGTCAGGAAATCAAAAGGAACCCTGTCGCGAATAAAATCTGCACTTCTTCCGTTTATCTCATCTACCTTAATAAGCGGGAAATATTTTTCTCCCTCTTTTGGGGGACGTATAGAACCTTTTATAGTATCACCTGTCTTAAGTCCGAAAAGTTTAATTTGAGATTGTGATACATAAATATCATCTGGAGAACTGAGATAATTATAATCTGCAGATCTGAGAAAGCCATACCCGTCGGGCATTATCTCAAGAACACCGGTATTAAAGATAATTCCTTCGAAATCATAGGGTTTTTCTTTCTTTTCTTCCCTTTCCTTTACTTCAACAACCTCATTAACAGGCTCTTTAAAACGGACCTCTCCATTTACTTCTGGCTGAAATACTTCAGCAGACGGTTTGCTATCTTCTTCAAGTAAGTCACCATTACTTACCGGCAGGAGTGGATCATAAATCTGTTCAGATTTTAAAGGTTCATGTTTTTCAAAAGGATCTTTTTTAAATCTTGGAGTCATTTCCTTCCTGAAATCCGGCCTTTGATCCTGTCTCCACGGCATAGTTTTACGATCATCACCTGCGGGTTCCTGTTTCCTGAACAGATCAGGTTTTTCCTCATTCTTTGTCTCAGTCTTGCGGTTCTGCTCATGCCATTCTCTCGACCTTGTTTCCGGTCTGGAAAGATCATCAGGTGAAACCGATATAACAGATTCTTTCGGAACAATGCCACCATTCTTGATGAATCTGGGCCTTTTACCACGTCTCAGAGACTGATCCTGCATTTCTGCAGAACTTTCGGGTTTATCATTTTCAGAGTTCATGGTTGTTCCAGGATCTGTTGACTCAATTGCCTGCTGGTCAAGGATTTTATAAATAAGATCCTGCTTCTTTAGAGTGTCAGCTTTGTTGATTTTAAGTTCTCTAGCTATATCCCTTAATTCAGGAACCAGCTTCTTACTTAACTCAAGAATGTCGTACATAATTAAATGATAAAATGGAAAAATTATTGATTTAATATTTTTGTGGAGACCAGGGCCAGAACGAGAGAACATAGCCCATTGGAATACTCAACTGTTTCTTACTTATCCAAAAACCGATGCAATATTAAATAAAATTGCTAATATATTTCCAAGCAAATGTTGTAAAAATGTACCGGGATTTTATCAATTCAAATCAATAAATTGATATTCAATAAGTAAAATAATGCCGCAAGTTAGTAAAAAACTAATGTTTTTAAAAATATTTTTAACATAAAATGTTGAAGAAGAACATTTTTTTTATTAAAATTGTACCCATTGCCTCTGATTCCTGAAGAAAACCTTAAATAAGGTCTTGATATGCGTCAGCTAAAAATAACCAAGCAGGTTACTAATCGTGATACCCCCTCACTCGACAAATATTTACAGGAGATAGGCAAAGTAGAACTTATTTCTCCGGAAGAGGAAGTTCATCTGGCCAGACGAATAAAATCCGGTGACCCGGATGCACTTTCAAAGCTTGTAAACGCAAACCTCAGGTTCGTGGTTTCGGTTGCAAAACAGTACCAGAACCAGGGAATGAGCCTGCCTGATCTTATTAATGAAGGGAATCTTGGATTGATGAAAGCTGCCCAGCGTTTTGATGAAACAAGGGGATTTAAGTTTATCTCATATGCTGTTTGGTGGATACGTCAGGCGATCCTTCAGGCACTTGCTGAACAGGCAAGAATAGTACGGCTTCCTGTAAATAAAATCGGTTCAATAAACAGGATAAACAGGGCCTTTTCCCGTCTCGAACAGGAATTTGAACGTGAGCCTTCATCACTGGAGATTGCCGATATCCTTGAAATGGCTCCTGAAGAGGTTAAGGAATCACTCAAAACCAATGGACGGACAGTCAGTATGGATGCTCCGATCAGTTCTGAGGAAGATAATAATATGTATGATGTTCTGCAAAGCAATGATAGTCCAAGTCCTGATAAAAATCTTATAAATGAATCACTTGCATTTGAAATTGAAAGAGCATTAAGCACTCTTTCTCCCCGTGAAGCCAAAGTTCTGAAACTGTATTTCGGGATTAGTATGAAGCATCCTTTCACTTTGGAAGAGATTGGTGAGGAGCTTGGACTGACAAGGGAAAGAGTAAGACAAATCAAAGAAAAAGCGATTAAGAGAATTCAGTACACCACCCGGTGCAGAATACTCAAAACTTACCTTGGATAGTATTATGCATTGATTATTCTTCTAAAATATTTTTACATGGCTCATCTAATTTCACCATCAATATTGACAGCAGATTTCGGCAAACTGGAAAAAGAGATCCGGATGTTAAACGAAAGCAAAGCCGACTGGATTCACCTTGATATTATGGATGGTGTTTTTGTACCTAATATTTCTTTTGGGTTTCCAGTGGTAGAGTGCATTAAGAAAATTGCAAAAAAGCCATTGGATGTTCATCTTATGATTGTTGATCCTGACCGGTACCTTTCCCATTTCATGGATGCCGGAGCCGATATCCTGAATATTCATTATGAGGCATGTACTCATCTGAACAGGACAGTAAGTGAGATCCGTAAATTAGGAATGAAGGCGGCTGTTACTGTAAATCCGCATACCCCTGTCTCTCTTCTGAAAAATATTCTGCCTTATATCGATATGGTTCTGATAATGACTGTAAATCCGGGATACGGAGGACAGACATTCATAATGGAAAGCTATAAAAAGATTGCAGAACTAAAAAATATGATCGAAGCCGGGGCCTATAATGTTCTTATTGAGGTTGATGGAGGCGTCGATCTGAAAAATGCAGCCGGCCTTATTGCGACCGGAGCCGATGTTCTTGTAGTTGGCAATACTATTTTCAGCTCGGATGATCCGAAAGAGACAATCGCAAAACTGAAGGAGATTTGAGCTGATTTAACTACCCCTCTGCCGCTCCGCGGCATCTCCCCTGAAGTGGAGAAAATTCTCTGCTTTTAAATGCCATCATATTATATATCAACTATTTATCCCCGCTTCAGGTGGGACACAGGGGGGTGAAATCAGAAATATACTCCATTATTTCTCGCTTCTTTTCAGGATTAAACCACCTGATCTCCTTATCCTTTGCCCACCAGGTGATCTGACGTTTAGCGTATCGGCGCGTGTTTCGTTTGATAAGTTCAACTGCCTTTTCCCTCGATATCTTGCCATCAAAGAAATCGAAAAATTCTTTATACCCGACGGTGTTAAGTGCGTTGAGATTTTTAAATTCATAAAGAGCTCTCGCCTCTTCCTCCAGTCCCTGGTTGATCATCATATCAACCCTGACATTAATTTTTTCGTATAGTTCTTCCCTTGGTCTTTCAATTCCGATTTTAATCACCCTGAAATCTCTCTCCCTTTTCGCATTCTTGAGATATGTCGAATATGGCTGACCGGTAGTTTCACATATCTCAAGCGCTCTAATGATTCTTTTATAATTTCTAAGATCCACTTTTTTATAATGCTCGGGATCCATTAATTTCAAACTTGCTCTTAAACTCTCGATCCCTTCCACTTTATATTTTATGGTATATTTCTCCCTTATAACCGGATCAACATCAGGGATATCATCTATACCATAACAAACTGCATCTATATACATCCCTGAGCCTCCGGTCATAATGACAACATTGTTTTTTTTGAAAAGTTCAGGCAAAAGATTCATAACAGCTCTTTCAAAAAGACTTGCACTGTAATAATCTTTTACAGAAAGGAATTTAATAAAGTGGTGTTTAATTCTTTTCAGTTGGTCTTCTGTGGGTGGCGAAGTTCCGACTGCCATCTCTTTATAAAACTGCCTTGAGTCGCACGAAATTATATCACAACCAAACCAACCGGCAACATCAATTGAAACCTCTGTTTTGCCGACACCTGTAGGACCTAGAAGAACTAATAAGATATTTTGCATTGATTAAAGCCTGAAGAGTACTATTCCTCTTCTTCAAGCGGGGGTTCTATGTTTTCAAAATCGGAAAGGTTTTCTTCATCCTCCCCATTGAAGAACAGATCATCATCAACTTCTGGTTCATCTTCCTCCTCATCTGAAACAACAATACTATTAAAGTTCTTTCGGGATGAAGCACCAAAAACTACCTGTTTGGGAGGAACTCCTTTAGAATTTGTGCAGCATGGATATTCCCGGCCATCAATTTCTTTAGCCTCACCGGTATATTCAATAAAGAGAGCCCTGTCATTGAAAAAGTCAAAAACATATAGAAGCTTCTGATTCTTTCTGAAGATAACATCCTCAAGTATAGCATCTTCCATAGTGGACGATCCTGTTCCCATATCGAACAATGTGAACTCCTCTTCTTTTTCCCAGATGTCTGTGGCAAGATAAAAGGAAGCCATCTGAGATTTGTCAAATTCAAGTTCGTCCTGAATCTGGGTATGAAAATCAATTAATGTATGGCTGTCAAGAAACTCAAACTCCCTGACAAATGACTCATCCTCATCCGATAACACAACAAATTTATATACCATAGACTATATCAATTCAACCGGTGCAATATAATATTTTTTATTTTACAATATTCCTGACATATTTTTTTTTAGAAGAAAATCTAAAGTATCAATATTATCCGCATAATCCCACAATTTTGGGAATTGCAGTTTTCCAAAAGGAATATAATTTTTACCAGCAATACACTGAACTTTATCCCTGATTTTGTTCATCTGTATGGCTAGTTTTTCTTCAGAATTGTAAAAATCATAATAAAGAACCGAAACCGGTGAGGAGAGTTCAGTACTTTCTTTTAATAACATGTATCCTGTATCAAGAAATTTTTCTTTGTTTACCAGATAAATAGCCATATTGTAATCATAATTATTGGCATATTTACTATGCATGATAACATCAGAATATTTTGTCCAGTTCTTTATCATTATATGGACATCGTAACCTTCCGGAAGATATATCTTTGAGACATTTCTGCAGCCAAGTCCAAAGTAGGAAAATATATCACTCCCAAGATCTTCAAGCTCCTTGTCAGTCTCATTGCCATCAAGAATTGCAANNAAGTCAGAAAGTATACCATCCGTAAACCTTATTTTATTCTGGAATCCAGGGTTCACTGAACAAAGAATATTGCTCAGATGAACAATTAGTTCTGCATCTTTGGAACTTGTCTTTGCGACAATTTTATTTCCGCTTATGAGCACCGTAATAAAATCGTGAAAACCGACAAGAGGAATATTTCCTGCCATGATAACACCAACACATATAGGCTCAATGTTCTCATTCAGAGCTGGATAACTATTGGTCCACGTTTTTAGATTCTCCAGAGTAAGTTCATCGGCAATAGCCTTAACAGCCATCCTGACATTGGCAGGAGTGAACCATTGGTTGTATTTTTCCTGGTTGTTGATCAGGTCGTTAATAAGTCCACCAAAGCTACCGCCTTCTCCGTCAATTGAATTACGTAGAATTTCGCCAAGGTCTGAAAATGATTCGATCCTTTCTTCAAGATTCATAATTCACCTGCTTTAGAACAGCATGCAAATTTACAGAATTAGAATAGAGGATAAGGTATTTATTTATTAAAAATAAATTTGGTTGTTATATTAAGATATAGGGCTAAAGCCCAAGGTATATTTAAGTTTAAGGGGTTGTCGAAAAAGTAGTANNTTTGTGTCCTTTGTGTTATCCTTTGTTAACCTTTGTGGTTCAGGGATTTATGTTTAACCACAAAGGGCACTAAGGATGTCTCAAAGGCGCACAAAGGACTTTTTCAACAGCCCCTTAATAGATGGCAAACAATAAAGATGTGATAATAAATCAGATTTTTATAGATCACTTACGGTCGGTTTTAACCGACGGTTCCTAACTCCCAAACATCAAGGGACTTCAGTCCAAAACATCTTTTTACAATAGAAAGACTATCTATTGCTTAACTTTAAGTTTTGCATCACTGGGGAAGGTCATCTGAAATTCAACAGGTGCGAACATGAAAACTCTGACCGGCACATTATTCTTCATTCCAGGCGTCCATTTTGGCGAACTTTTTATTACTCTCATTGCTTCCAAATTGAGAGATTGGTCAACACCTTTTAAAACTGCAATGCCCGATAGCGAACCGTCTTTCTCGACAACGAATCTAAGAACGACTCTCCCAACAATCTTATTTTTAATGGCATCTTCCGGATACTTAATTTGCTTCTCAACCCATTCGGTAAAGGTCCCTGCTTCTTTCCCGTCGAAGAGGGGCATTTTATCGACTTTCTGATAGATCGTATCCATTTTTTGTGAGTTGGATCCGGTTTGACAAATTGCTGGTGAACTAACCATAGTCCAGGCTAAGGCAAGAGAAATTACAATTAGCACAAGATTGGTCGGGTTTGAACCCCGACCTGAAACCATGAAATCAGGATTTTCTCTTTTCATAGCATAAGTTTTTGATTGGCTCACCAAAGTTACATAAAGTCAAAAACTAAGACCCGATAAATTAAAACAAAATGACTTTTGCCAAATCTATTTAATGGAGTTTAAAAACTATTGGCAAATTGTAGAAGACTTTTACAGGAACTCCTTTCAATTTTCCCGGCTGCCATGCCGGCATTAACTTTACAACTCTTAATGCTTCAGTATCCAGCAACGGATCAAGGCTTTCACCGATATTGACATTTTCAACAGAGCCCGTTTCAGTTATGCAAAACTTTATTACCACAGTTCCGGATACTCCTTTTTCTTTTGCTTCTTTAGGATATACCAGATTTGACTGAATAAATTTGAATAATGCAGATTCTCCGCCATTAAAAACAGGTGGTTCATCATATCCGTTTGGCATGGATTGAACCGGAGGTGGAGGAGGCGGGGCGATCTGTGCCTGAGGATTATTGGCCTGTGCAGGTCCGGATAGTTTAAAGGAAATAGGAACTGAATACCAGACATTTACAGGTCTGCCTCCCTGCATACCAGGTTGCCAGTCCGGAAGCATTTTTATAACTCTTATAGCTTCNNAACCTGAGTATTACCCTGCCCTGGATATTTTTTTCTTTTGCATTTTTTGGATATTGAATATTATTTACAATAAATTTCATCAGCGTGGTATCACCGCCGGGGAATATTGGCATATCCTCGACAACCACATATACATCTTTTAATGCAACAGAGTTCGCATTGGTTGAGGAGGTCAGGTAGAAAT
>PMEC01000238.1 GCA_003155705.1 Bacteroidales bacterium | reverse complement strand
CCCAGCCTCACGCTGTTATTGTAACTCTTAAGAATCTCATTGACTTTTTGAAGGGTGAGAATTCCTTCAGTAACAAGATCAATGCCCTGGAGAAAACTTTCAGGCGGAAGTTCCGGATCTTCAAATATCAGTTCATCAACAATTGTTCTGTTAAGTACTCTTGCTACTATATCGGCTGTTGTTCCACCTGAAAGAATGACTTTCCCTTTATAATTTTTCACCCTTGATGCAAGTTCCTGATCCTTCTCTTTTTCGTACGGTGGTCCGGTGCATATCAGAAGTTTTCTTGGATCCCTGAAATATATTATGGCACAGCTGATATCATCTTTAGCTTTGTAATTATCGTTCTTGTGAGCCGTTGTAACTATCTTGCCTGCAAGATTTATTGCAGAGATTGATTGCTCTCCTGCTACAAGTAATGATGCATAAGTTGAGACATTGTCGCGTTCCCATCCGAACGGGTATTCTTCACCGCCCATGCCGCTCTGCGAGACACCATCTGAACATACAATTATCCTGTCTTCTTTTAACGGGAAAAAAGAGCAGGTCTTCAGTATTTTACCGATATGTTTTCCCTCTTCAAGTTTTACACTCTTCCATCCAGGATCAAAAACCTGACTGCCTCTTAGGATAATTGAAGATGGATTGTCATATTCAAGAATTGTCGTCCGTCCGTTACTCTCTATATCAACGATTGTAAATGTTGAGTAGCTGATCTTCCTTTCACTGCAGACAGGGAGCGTATTCATTATTATCTCTGCTATCCTGTCAACGTTTTTATGCTCCCTGGTAAAATTAAGCGACATAGTTGCTGTAAGAGTTGCCAGAATATTTGCTTTAACTCCGTGACCCATTCCATCAGATAGTACGGTGATTACGCGATCCTCTTCCTTGATATATCTGTACAGGAAGACGTCCCCGCTGATCCTTTCACCTTCGAAATTTCTTTGCTGACTATTAACTTCTATATAAAAATCCTTGCCCATTGCAGGATCATGTATTTTTCTTTTTGAACTCTTTCCTGGTTTTATATGACTCAATTATTGAGTTGAGCATCTGTTCTGTCTCAGCTGCGCCTTCTCCCAGGAGAAAACCTATTTTCTGAACCATTTCAAGATTCTTATCAATGACCTCAGAAACTCTGATTGTCACCTCTTCTCCCTGTACTTCAGGTGAATAGAGGTCACGGATAATAGCACCGCACATTTTGTTTTTCTTAATCGGGAAAATAGAAATGTTGAGCATCTTTTCATCGAATCTGACGTCCTTGCTGACAACAGGCTGATCCTCTTTGAGAACATAAGAAAACATGTTATAAACATTAAATGGAAGAAGCGTTTTCAGGTCAGCCCCGGTAAGTCCCGGAATGACATCTGATATTGATTTGGCATCCTCACCAACTATATTTATAAAACTCAGATTGGAATGAAGGATTTTAAGATGATTATCCACAATTACAACTCCGGTTGGAAGTTTTTCGAGCATGTTATTCATCATATCTGAAGCGCTTTGTGCAAGTTCCTTTTCCCTCATGGCGATCTCTTCTGATTCCTTAAGCGCTTTCTTCGTCTCAGCTAGTTTTTTGTTTGTCTGTCTGAGCGTCTCAATATATTCCTGTTTGTTACGCAAATTAAAGGTATGGCACATTTCAGGGACTGCAAGTCCTTTTGCTACTGTTGCAGCAAATTCATGACAGGATTTATAGCCGCATGCCCCGCAATTTATTTCATCATCTGGATTTTCCTTACCGATTATTTTAAGGACCTCATTGATAGCTTCTTCGGGAGGATCAGGGATTCTCTGATCGTTGGGAGTAAATGTTCTTGAGAAATCAAGTTCTGACCATTTTTTCATCTCTTCTTCCCATAGTTTTTTATCGAGCTTATCGACCCGCTTCTGAGCATAGCGTCTCACTAATGATCTTCTCTTAAACCTTTCAGTATGATGTAACATGCCAGGGCCAAGAAGACATCCGGAACAGAAAAACAGGTTAAAATGGTGATGTATTGTGTCAATATATTTATCAAAATCATTTATTGCGTCAAGAATATCGTCTTTGCCGGAAGCCGTGATAACCCTGCTTGTCACAAGATCCCGTTTTATTCCGGCAGCCTGAAGAATACCTGCAGGCAGTGGATAGAGTGCACCCCAGAAACCATAGGGAGGATCAAACTCCGACATCGTAACAAGCCTTTCCTGGATTTTAAATTCATCAAATAACTGACGGAGCTCTATAAATGTCAGAACACCTTCAATAAGCTTTCCTGAATTGTAAAGCAACGATTCATCCTTAGAATCGATACATGGACCTATGTATACCGTAGCAATATCATCACCGTACAACTTTTTCACAACCATTGCTGTTGCGATCATTGGGGATACAAGGGGCGCAAGGTTTGGAACAAGATCAGGATTGAACTTTTCAATTATTTTAACAATAGCAGGACAATTCGCGGTTATATAATACTTTCCCTTTGCCTGTTCAAACAGGTCGGCATAAGCTCTGGCTATAAGATCCACCCCGAAAGAATTTTCATGGACATAATCGAATCCCAGGGAACGGATCATCCCTACAAATTTTCTGTAATCAGTAATGTCGTCAAACTCCGATGCAATACTTGGGGCAATAAGCGCAACACTTTTTCTTTTGGAAGCCAGAAGATTCTTAACCTGCTCTTTTGAATCACGGAATTCGATAGCACGGGGAGAACAGGAGACAAAACATAAGCCGCAACCGATGCATCTTTCAGCAAGAATAGCGGGATGTTTTTTCTGGGGCCTTACTTCTATTGCATTAACAGGGCAAACCCGCACACACGAGTATGAGTTTTTGCATTTATCGTCATTTATGAAAAGGACTGGCTGTTTGTTACTCATAAGAATACCGGGATTAGCGATCTATTTTAAATTTCCTAATTCATCCTCAAGGATCTTTTCAACCTGGCCAAGTCCAACTCCCTCAAATATTTTTCCATTAATCACCAGGTTGGGACCGTTACTGCAATGATCCAGACACCGGGCTCCTTTAAATATGACCTTATCATCGAGGTGATTTTTTCTGAGGTATTCTCTTATAAACTGAACCACATCCTTGTTACCTCTTGAAAAACAGCTGCTTCCAAGGCATATTTGCATTTCATAGCTTCTGCTCATTGCAACTACTGTTTATTAATAAACACCAACATCAAAAGTAGCAATATTTTCTTTCCCATATATACTAATTTTTAAAGTAAAAACCTCATTTATTTCATGTAAATCACATACTTTTCGACATGTTATTATTTGAATGTAAACTGGATATCAAAGAAATATAATTTTAATCACCAGATAATCAATTATTTACATTAATAGTTTGAAGTTGAGATTTTTTCCATTTACTGTTAAATAAATAACAATGTTTATTTAATAACAATAAATAATATTATATTTGTGTTGTGTAATTAATAATAAATCAGGGGAAATGGCAGATTCAATTGAATCAATACTTAGTAAATACAAGTCAGGAAGGAGGGAAGATCTTATTCCTTTGCTTCAGGAAATACAGGAAGAGATCGGATTGATTTCCGAGGAGGCTATCGTCAAAGTTGGAACCCTTCTCAAAATGAGTACAACAAAAATTTATGGACTGGCAACCTTTTATGATCAGTTCAGATTTGTTCCGACAGGCAGAATACATCTTAAGATCTGTCATGGTACATCCTGTTTTCTAAATGGATCTCAGGCAATTATTAAACGTATTAAAGATGAACTCGATATCGAACCGGGTCAGACAACCCGTGATGGAAGTTTCAGCTATGAAATTGTATCCTGCATGGGCGGATGTAACAATGGACCAATTATTTATATTAAGGGTGAGTATTTTAATCGCATCAAAGTTGAACAGATACCTGAATTTATTGGAAAACTTAGGTTCACAATAGAAAATAATTAATTCCAATATACATAATGGGTGATTTGAAAACATACTTAATTGAAAAGGTTCTCCTCTCTAAATCAGATACTCTTTCACAGGAAACTGAAAAGATACTCGAAAAGATAAGAAGGGAAAAAACCGATAAACCTGTTATTTTCATTTCATCAGGGACAAGCAGTTTTATTGCAGGTTCTGAGAAAACAAGTACTTCAGTTAAATTATATCTTTCAGAAAATAAACTAGATGCGGAATTAGTCAGGGTGGGCTGTATGGGACCTTGTAATTTTGAACCCTTTGTCTGCATTCAGCTTCCCGGGAAAAACAAACTCTTTTTCAGAAACATTACTGAAGAAAAAGTTGAGACTCTGCTGAATGGTGTCTTCCATAACGACCTAAATGAGGAAGACCTTGTGGGTCAGACCGGAACAAGAGGATTCGGAATGTGGCAGGGGATAGGTTTCATGGATGAACTGCCGTTTTTTGCAAACCAGAAGCGAATAGTTCTCAGTAATTGTGGTTGCTATGATCCCGAGAATATTGATGAGTATATTTCGCGTGGAGGATATCGTACATTTTTGAAAACAATTGGCCATTATACTTTTGAAGAGGTTTGCAGTATAATTGAAAAAAGCGGACTTCGCGGGAGAAGCGGTGGTGGTTTCAATACGGGAAGAAAGTGGAAAGAGGCACTCAATACAACATCAAATTCACGTTATCTCATCTGCAATGCAAAAGAGAGTGACCCGGGGGCTTTTACTGACCGGACCATTCTTGAAAGTGATCCTCACAGGCTGATTGAAGGAATTGCAATTTCATCATATGCTATTGGTGCTTCAACTGCAATCATTTATATGAGAATGGGTTCCGACCATGCACGACAAAGACTTAGCAGGGCAATTGATATNNATTATCAAAAAGGAACCTGGCGCATTCGTTTGTGGCGAAGAGACAGCTCTTATCAGCAGCCTGGAAGGTAAGCGGGGAATGCCGCAGCTTAAACCTCCTTATCCGACAACATCCGGTTTGTTCGGGAAGCCTACAGTCATTAATAATGTCGAAACACTTATGAATGTCCCACTGATCATGCAGAATGGACCGGAATGGTTTCGCAGCTTAGGGACTGAAACAAGCAAGGGTACAAAAATATTCGCTGTCACTGGTAAAGGCCGTTTCTCAGGTGTTGTCGAAGTTGAAATGGGAACGTCGCTGAGAACAATTCTTGAAGATATTGCCGATGGCATCAAAGACGGAAAGGACTTTAAAGCAATTCAGCTTGGGGGTGCTTCAGGATCATTTATTACAAGTAACAACCTTGATCTTCATGTAGATTATGAAGCTATGAAAGAAAAAGGGTTGAGCATGGGGGCAGGCGGTTTCGTGATTATTGACGATTCAACCTGCATGGTCGATCTTGTGCGATATTTTATGGATTTCATTCATAATGAGAGCTGTGGAAAGTGCATTCCATGCCGGGAAGGGACTAGCAGAATGCTCGAAATTCTGGAAGGTGTCATCCATAAACCTCTCAGCGAAGATTCAGGAACGACTCTTGAACGATTCAAAGGAGTCATGCAGCTCGAATCCATTGCTTCTGTTATGAAAGATACTTCGCTATGTGGCCTTGGTCAGACAGCTCCCAATCCATTTCTAAGTGCAATGAAAGATTTCCGGGATGAATTTGAAGAACACATTTTTGACAGGAAATGCCGGGCAAATATTTGCAGGGGACTAAGGACCTTTCTGATAGATATTGACAAATGTACCGGTTGCACTGCCTGCGCCACTAAATGTCCTGCAAATGCAATTTATGGTACAAGGCTTCAGCCATTCTTTATTGTGGATGACAAATGCACCGGTTGTGGCATATGTTATGATATATGTAAATTCAGTGCGATTTTGGTTAAATAGCTTATTATGCTTTTTACTATTCAGGTAAATAACAAGAGGATAAAAGCGGAAAAGGGGGAAACAATTCTTTCTGCCCTCAACCGGAATGGNNGTTGAGGTTGAAGGACGAGAAAGACTAGTAACCGCATGTTCTCAGCCGGTTGAGGAATGGATGGTAATCAGAACACATTCTCCAAGGGTAATTACCGCCAGAAAAACAATTGTGGAGCTTCTCCTATCAAAACATCCGGATGATTGTCTCTATTGTGACAGGAATCTCAACTGTGAACTGCAGCGTCTTGCTGAAGAACTCAATATAAGGGAAAGGAGAATAAGGGGGAAAAAAATAAAACCGAGGCTTGACCAGTCAAGTCCCTCAATTGTAAGGGAACTCTCAAAATGCATACTTTGCGGACGGTGCATAAGGGTTTGTGAAGAGGTAATTACAGCAACTTCACTCGATTTCATAAATAAGGGACAACAAACTCATGTGGGAACATCAATGGATAAGGACTTCAATTTTTCAAGTTGTATAAACTGCGGTCAGTGTGTTCAGGTCTGTCCGACAGGAGCTCTTCATGAAAAACACAATATTACAGAAGTTCAGGAGTACCTGGATAAACCTGAGATAGTTAAAGTAATTCAATATTCTCCGCTGGTAATCAATGGTTTGATAGAGGAACTTGGAATAAAACAGACGAAGGATTTTGATAAAACACTAAATGCGGTACTCAGAAAAATTGGATTTGACAAGGTATATACGACAGGGTTTGGTGCAGATGTCCTTATCAATGAGATGGCTGAACATCTTCTGGAAAAGATTGAAAGCAAATCAGATAATACAATATATTTTTCGGCTTGTCCGGCCTGGGTTAAATATGCTGAACAGTTTATGCATTCGGTACTCCCATCACTTTCAAAACTGAAATCACCTCAGCAGATAACAGGTGCGCTTATCAAAACTTTAATTGCTGATCAGTTAAAAGTTAAACCGGAAAAAATTTTCTCAGTATCTGTCACACCATGCATGGCAATGAAATTTGAAGCAAGACGTGATGGAATGATGAGAAGAGGTATACGCGATGTTGATTCAGTACTGACTGTCAGGGAACTTGCCAGGCTGATCAGATTATATGGAATTGATGTCTCCAGCCCGGAAGGCGAATCAGCTGACGAACCAATGGCATTGCGAAGCTCGTCTGCCGTCCTTTCAGAGGTTTCAGGTGGGCTTACCGAAGCAGTATTAAGAAGTGTATATTTAAAGAAGTATAAAAAAGAGGTTGATAAACAGATATTTAAGAAAATTCGTTCTGTCAGCTCATTCAGAGATATGGTTTTTTCAATTGATGGGATTGATATCAAAATTGCTGTGATCGATGGACTGACCGGTTTGGAGAAGCTGAAAACATCTGTATCTGCAGGTGTTAAATACGACCTCATAGAAGTAATGGTTTGCCCGGGCGGGTGTGTACATGGAGCAGGCATGCCATTTTGCAACTCAAAGGAAGGGATCAAAGGCAGGGCTAAACTAATTTATCTGGCCGATGAAACGGAAGCTGTCGGATTACCGGCAAAATCACCTGCGTTATTCTTGTTATATGAAAAATTTGCGAAGGAGAATAAGGAAATTGCCTCCAAATCTGTTTACAATACACATTTTTCAAAAAGGGATGTTTTATTATAAAAAGAACCGATCTGTAATAAATATTGAAAAGATTATATGCTAGTATACACGATAAAAGAACTCTGCCGGACTTGCTATACATGTGTAAGGGAATGTCCTGCTAAGGCAATCAGGATAGTTGGCGGACAGGCCGAGGTTATTGTTGAAAGATGCATAGCATGCGGTAATTGTACCATGGTTTGCAGCCAGGGCGCAAAGGTCTTTCTCAATACCACTGACAGAGTTATAAAACTGCTTGAAAGTAAGAATAAAGTTGCTGCAATTGTTGCTCCGAGTTTTCCTGCAGAGTTTTCTGATATTCATGATTTCTGGACTCTGGTTGGCATGATAAGGGCTATCGGATTCGATTATGTGGCTGAGGTCTCTTTTGGAGCAGACCTTGTCGCTGAAAAATTTAAGGAACTCATTTCAGAGAACAAGGAATATTATATTTCTTCAGATTGCCCTTCAATAGTAAATTATATAAGGTTTTACCATCCAAATCTGGTTGATAATCTGGCGCCTGTCGTGTCTCCGATGGTTGCTATGAGCAAGGTAGTCAGGGAAAAATATGGTAAAGACACAAAAGTGGTTTTCATAGGTCCCTGTGTTGCAAAGAAAGCTGAAAGCAATGAGGTAGATGAAGCAATCACATTTGTTGAATTAAGAGAACTATTTACTTTAAAAGGTATTCAGCCTGATAATATCTCCCCTTCTGATTTCGATTCCCCTCGTGGCGGCAGAGGTGCAATTTTCCCGGTAACGCGCGGTTTACTTCAGACAGCAAATATTAATGATGATACAATTACAGGCAATATTATAGCTGCTGAGGGCAGGATTGATTTTCAGGGAGCATTAAAAGAATTTGAAGCCGGACTTATTAAAAATCAACATATTGAATTACTATGCTGTGAAGGGTGTATAATGGGTCCTGGTCTTTCAAAAAATGGTAAACAGTACAGCCGCAGGGCTCTGGTAAGCGATTATGCCAGGGATAAAATGTTGCACCTTGATCAGGAGGAGTGGATACGTAATATTAAACAGTTTTCTGAACTTGATCTTTCTATTCGTCATCGTCCGGAAGATCATCGCATAGATTTGCTGGATGAAAACGATGTGAAGGATATTCTCGTTTCAATGGGCAAGAAGACAAAAAAAGATCAGCTTGATTGTGGAGCATGCGGGTATGAAAGTTGCGTAGAACATGCATTTGCAATTAAAAAGGGACTTGCCGAGATTGAAATGTGCCTGCCATACACAATTGAAAAACTCCATAAATCAGTGAAAGACCTTGCTTTGTCAAATGAGAAACTAAGTTCAATGAGACTGGCTCTTAAACAATCGGAGAAACTCGCGCACATGGGGCAACTTTCTGCCGGGATTGCTCATGAACTTAATAATCCGCTTGGTGTCGTAATTATGTATAGTAATATTTTACTTGATGAATGTAAACCTGATGATCCTGTCAGAGAGGATCTTAAACTGGTCGTTGAACAGGCCGGCAGGTGTAAAAAAATTGTGGCTGGCTTGCTAAACTTTGCGAGGAAGAATCAGGTTAATCATCAACTTGTAAATATCAGGGAACTGGTTTCTCACAGCCTTGAAAGTCTTATTGTTCCGGGAAATATTCAGGTCAGCACCAGTGATAAGACAACAAACCCTGAAGCAATGCTTGACGCTGAACAGATGATGCAGGTACTTACTAACCTGATTAAGAACGCATTTGACGCGATGCCAGCGGGTGGGAAAATAGATATCATTCTTGAAGATAACCTTGGAGATATAGCCATTACAGTTCGTGACACAGGAATTGGTATTAAAGAGGAGGATAGAGCAAAAATCTTTGAACCTTTCTTTACTACAAAAGGTATAGGACATGGAACCGGCCTCGGACTTGCGACAGCCTATGGAATAGTCAAGATGCATAAGGGTCAGATAATTGCAGAATCAAATAATGATCCTTCAAAAGGCCCGACCGGAACCAGTTTTAAAATTGTATTGCCACGGAGGAAAGAATAGAAGGGGAGATGGGGAGAGTGGGAGAATAACTAATATTTATCATTTTAACTCTTTGATTTAAAGAAATATTTGAAATTTGCAAAGTAATGAAGAAGAGTGATTTTACNNTCAAAATTCAGACCCGATCTGGCAATATTTGACCTGATGATGGAAAGTGACGATAGTGGTTTCATTTTGTGTTACAAGATCAAGAAGAGGTATCCTGATGTGCCGGTAATACTTGCAACGGCAGTTTCACATGAGACAGGGTTGTCATTCAGTCTTGATTCCGAGCAGGAAAGATCATGGATCAGAGCAGACCTGTATCTTGAAAAGGGTATAAGAGCTGAACAACTCGATCAGGAAATTATGAAACTTTTAAAACTATAAAATGGCTGTTTTAAAGGTACTTGTGATNNTATGGATGAGGATTATACATTTGAGATTTTTGAAGCCTGCTCGGGAGAGGAAGGAATAGAAATGCTTGAGAAAGACAAGCCCGATATAATACTTCTTGATAATAAACTCCCCGGAATTCAGGGCGTTGAAGTGTTGGAGTATATCAGGAAAAAGAGCTATGACATTGTTGTTGCAATGATTACTTCTTATGCATCGCTTGACATTGCTATCAGGGCAACCAGAGATGGCGCTACTGATTTTATTCCAAAGCCCTTCACTCCTCAGGAACTGAAATCAAGTATAGAAAATATTACCAAACAGCAGTATTTAAAACGAATAACCCACAAACTTAATCAGGACGGAAAGAAAATAAGGTATCAGTTTCTATCCGTTCTTTCGCATGAATTGAAGGCTCCCCTTAATGCTCTCGAGGGTTACCTGAGGATGATGCAGGAAAAGCAGGCAGGGGATAAAATTGATGACTATACTATTCCTATTGACAGATCGCTTCAAAGGATNNCTGGCCCAGGTAGCTTCCAACGCTATAGTTACAGTTCAGCCGTATGCCATCCAGATGGATGTCGATATAAATCTGGATGTAAGATCTGAGGCAATAATTATGGCCGACCCTGATGATATGGAGATAGTTTTTAACAATCTTCTTTCAAATGCAGTAAAATACAATAGGATGGGAGGGAAAGCGGAGATTACAATTGACAGCTCCGACACCGATATGATTGTTGTCTTCACAGATTCAGGAATCGGGATACTTCCTGAAGATATTGAAAACCTGTTTGCAGAGTTTGTGAGAATAAAAAGCGAAAAAACCAAGAATATATCCGGGAGCGGTTTGGGATTATCAATTGTTAAAAAAGTTATTGAATTATATAAGGGAACAATAAAAGTTGAAAGTACCCCTGATGTCGGAAGCATTTTCACCGTCAGATTACCTAAAAAATTAATCAATATACCTGAATAGATGAATAAATTACCAGGAAAAACAGTTGAAAGACTTAGCGAATATAGAAGACAACTTCTCGGTTGCCTGGCTGAAAACAGAAACTATATTTTTTCACATGATCTGGCAGGGCTTCTTCATATAACCGCAGTACAGGTTCGTCGCGACCTGATGCTTATCGGTTATTCCAGTGTACTCAGAAAAGGGTATGATGTGCGGGAACTAATTGATACTATTGGAAGTATCATTGACTCGAATGAGGGTCTCAAAGTTGCCATTATAGGTATTGGTAACCTTGGCAGGGCAGTGACAGGCTATTTCAGGGGCAAGCGCTCAAAGCTAAATGTTGTGGCATCATTTGATAACGATCTTCAAAAGGTTAATAAGGTCATTTCTGGTGTTAAATGTTACCATGTTCAGGATATGGAACAGATTATCAGAGATTTAGATATTCGAATCGCAATTCTGACTGTTCCAGCAGACTTTGCCAAAAGCATTGCTGAAGAAGTCGTGCGTTTCGGTATAAAAGGCATTCTTAATTTCACAACAGTTCCCCTTAATGTGCCCTCCGGAGTTTACCTTGAGGCATATGATATGATAACCTCAATAGAAAAAGTGGCCTATTTTGTAAAGGAAAATAAATTTTAGGATCTTCTCGGGGATGAAGATTTTCAGAAATTTTGAAGATGCAGGAGTAATAAGAAACGCTGTTGTTACAACGGGTTCATTTGATGGAGTCCATTTAGGTCATAAAACTATTCTCAACCGGCTGAAAATGCTGGCAGAAAAAAATAATGGTGAATCAGTATTAATAAGCTTTCATCCACATCCACGTAAGGTTCTTTATCCGGAAACTTCCGGTAAAGATCTGAAACTCATAAATTCTCAGGAAGAAAAGCTTGCCCTTCTCCGGAAAACAGGTCTTGATAATTTAATCATAATTGAGTTCACAAAAGATTTTGCAAAAATAACAAGCGAGCAATTTGTTGAAGACTTCCTGGTTAATATTCTGAAAGCAAAAGTTGTTGTTGTCGGTTTTAATCACCATTTCGGGTTTAATAAAGTAGGTGACTATCATCAGCTTTGGGAAATGGGGAAAAAATTTAATTTCATTACTGAAGAGATCTCTGAACAGGAAGTACAGCATGAAACTGTCAGCTCCAGCCTTATACGGCAGGCAATAGGCGAAGGTTATATACAACGTGCAAATGCTTATCTCGATCATTATTATTTTATAACAGGAGTACCTGCTCTTCATGACGCAGATTTTCTTCCTGATTCAATTCAATTCTATAAAATACCAATAACTGAAGAGACTAAGTTACTTCCGGCTCCTGGAATTTATGCAGTTTCACTGGGAGATGTTTCAGCTTTATCGAGAGGTATGGTTATGATCTGGAACAACGGTTCAGGTGTAACCGAAGTATTTCTTCATCCTTTTGAACGTGAAAAAATATTTACCGGACAAAAGACAACTTTATTTTTTCACAAGAAAGTATATGGATCAATAGAGCCAGGAAATTTAAATCTTCTCACTTCAACACTGCAGAGTGCTATGGGAGAAATATCTGACCTCATTTACTGACAAGTATCATAAAGTCTGACCCTGATTATTATTATCTTTACAGATTATTTAAGACGATAACTTCATGAGATTTTCACCGGAGAAATTAAGTATTCCTGATCAAAGAATGAAATCATTTATTGACCCGGATGAATTGTGGCATTTTATCAATAATGCAAAGGCTGATAAACTTAGGGTCAGGGAAATAATTTCAAAATCTCTTGAAAAACAACGGCTTACTCTTGAGGAGACAGCTGTTCTTGTCAATGCGTCAGGTACTGATCTTCTGGAAGAAATTAAGAAAGGTGCAAAGGAACTGAAAATTAAAGTCTATGGAAACAGAATTGTACTGTTTGCACCTCTTTATGTAGGGAATAAATGCAGCAACAATTGTAAATATTGCGGATTCAGGGCCTCAAACAGAGAGGCCGTTCGGAAAACACTGGATGATAGTGAATTGAAACTGGAAGTCGAGGCTCTCGAGGATAATGGCCAGAAAAGGTTGATCCTGGTTTATGGTGAACATCCTGAGTATTCAGCAGAATACATTGCCCATACTGTCAAACTGGTTTATGGAATAAAAAAAGGACATGGAGAAATACGCAGGGTTAATATCAATGCGGCACCTTTCGACATCGACGGATTCAGGAAAATAGGTGAAGCCGGTATTGGAACCTATCAGGTTTTCCAGGAAACTTATCATCCTGAAGCATATAGCTGGTATCATCTGGGAGGAAGAAAAAGAGACTTTGACTGGAGGCTGACTTCCCTTGACAGGGCACAGGAAGCAGGGATAGATGATGTAGGAATTGGGGCATTATTCGGATTATATGACTGGCGATATGAAGTGCTTGGACTGGTTAGACATACTAACCATCTTGAGGCATGTTACAATGTCGGGCCACATACAATCTCCTTTCCACGGATAAAAGATGCAGCAAAACTGAACCTTAAAGAAGAATATAATGTCAGTGACAATGATTTCAAGAAGCTTGTCGCTATTCTGAGACTGGCTGTACCTTATACTGGCCTCATACTTACAGCCAGAGAAACACCTGACGTAAGGAGAGAAGTCATGGAATATGGTGTATCACAGATAGATGGAGGAACAAAAATTGAACTTGGATCGTACTCTGATTTAAAAAATGAAGAGCAGAACCTGAACAGGGAACAATTTAAAATAGGAGACCCAAGATCTCTGGCTGAAGTAATAGATGAGCTGCTTACACATGATTATCTGCCTTCATTCTGCACATCTTGTTACCGTATGGGCCGCACAGGAGAACATTTTATGGAATTCTCTGTTCCTGGTTTCATTAAACGGTTTTGCACACCAAATGCTATCCTTACTCTATCGGAATACATATGTGACTATGCTTCAGGGGAGCTGGCAGAAAAAGGTTGGAAAGTTATTGATAAGAATCTTCATACTCTGGAGGATGGAGTGATGAGAACTACAATGGAAAAGATCGACCGAATAAAAATGGGAGAGAGGGATCTGTATTTCTAAGGCGTGAGGCGTTGGGCGNNCAGGAGATATTATCGAGGCATGCAAAAGTGATAACCACCCGTCTGGGTTTTCATGAAGTTACTGATGCGGTTTGCAGCCGTGAAGCTTATATAATCCTTCATTTAACCGGCGATCCGGCTGATTCTGAAAAGCTTGAGTCGGAGTTGAGAGCACTTGGCGGTATAGAGATACGTGAGATGATATTTCCTTCTGAAAAGGAAACATTAGATAATGATCCGGTAAACAGAAGTACAGAAATACTTGGTCTTCTTGTCGAAAGAAATCAACAGGTTATCTTTTCTGTTCAGAAGATACTCACAGCTTATGGTTGTAATATCCGAACCCGTCTTGGTGTAAATGAGCTATTCTTCGGGGAACCAGCTGGTCTTATTATTCTCGAATTGAAAGGAGANNGAGAAACAAAGAATTCTTCTCGAAAAAGATCTGAAATCTTTAAAACAGGTTCATGTAAGGACAATGGTTTTTTAGGCGTCAGGCGCCAGGCGTCAGGCGTCAGACAGAAGGATAATAGTTATCGGCCTGTAGCCTGAANNGCAAGAGAAACACGGGCTTCCAGGCAACTCTGACAGTCTTCTGCAGAATCATCTGTACATGGCTTATTATCATATAGTTTATAGCTGTCACGGTATTTTCCGGGAGTAATGTTAGGCATCATTATATTTGCCCCGATTTTGACCGCTTTTTCCCTGCCAATGGGATCGATAGCCTGTAATGCTGTTGCAGCAACAATATTAATATCCTTCATCATAATCCGGATAATAGCTATCATTTTGAGAGTAAGATTAAATCTATCTTTCAGTGGAAGCAGCGTCTTAATAACGTTGATCAGAGGTGTATCGGCATGTTCAATATATGGTCCCATACCGCACATATCAATATCGAAATCCCTCATAAACAGAAGATCTCCTGCAAGATCATCCAGGGTTTGAAATGGTAAGCCTATCATTACACCAGTGCCCGTCTGAAATCCGATATCCTGCAGATTTTTCAGACAATCAAGTCTTCTCTGGAAATCATGTTCATTATTATCAGGATGAATCTTACTGAAAAGCAGTTTGTTGGTAGATTCAATCCGCAGAAGGTATCTGTGTGCTCCCGCCTCAAACCATCTTTTGTAAACTTCCGGCTCTTGTTCACCAACTGATAATGTTATTCCCAGTGTACCTTTCGAAAGTTCTTTGATTTTATTGAGTAAGTTTTCTACTCGTTTTGTAAATGAACTGCTTTCTGTTTCTCCCGATTGCAGGGCAATCGAACCATAATTGTTATCGTATGCAAACCTGGCCGCTGCAAGTATTTCATCATCAGAGAGGTTGTATCTTGTCAGATTCTTGTTGCCTTTTCTTATACCGCAATAAAGGCAATCTTTACTGCATATATTCGAGAATTCTATCAGCCCTCTGAACCAGACTTTATTCCCGATGTATCTCTCCTTAATCTCAGAAGATTTTTTATAAAGCAGAGTCTTGTCATTACCCTCTGATTGAAGGAGAGATATTATATTATCCCGTGAATAATCTTCAGTTTCAATTATATCTTTTACAGTAAGCGCCATTACTTAAAAATCAATTTGCGAAGTTACAAAAATCCCCCTTCAACCCTTCAACCCTTCAACCCTTCAACGTACCATTGAACCTCAATACCGTTGTACCTTTCTTCAGAACCCTCTACCGAACATTCCCCACAGTGTAACTTTCAAATCTTGCCACCTCTTCATTGCAGCATCGGCAAAGCTATTGGTATATGAAGTCACATATTTTTTAGCTTCATCGTTTTTTCCCGCTTTGACCAATTGAAGGACTCTTTTATCAATTATGGGCAGCTCTTCAAACGCTTTATCCTCAAATTCTTTGACTGTGGTTTCAATAAGAGCTCTTCCTCTTGACCAGTTTACGGTAGCGAGTCTGTTAGCCTCACGGAATGACCATATTGCTGCATCGGTTCTGTATCGCTGCTGACCACAGATACTGAATGATGGTGGTAAGCTTAGTACTCCGGAAAATATCGGTATTCTCGGACTTTCTGCCGGATTATCAAACGAGAACCATGCAATAGCACCTACTTCATCTGGCAGCCAGCTTCTGCATTGAATTACATGTGAATAAGAACAACCGGCAATAGCAATTGTGCGCTGTCTGTCAACAGTCCCGGGCTTAAGTTCATTTAAGAGTGTTCGCAGATCATTGCTCATCCAGTTATTTATGACCGGTGATTTAACTTTCTCTTCACCGGTATTGCTTTTCACAGTAACAGTAAGATTCCTTGTCATATCCCATTTAGTTCCTTCATAAGTCTCCCTGAAAAATTTCATTACATCTCCCGGAGATAATTTCTTTTCAGGTTTGACTGAGAACGGCAGCTCCTCAGCATCAAAAGAGAGATTCAAGGAAGGTGCCAGGGAGCTCAGAACATAAAATTCACGAATTGCAAATGGTTTTCCGGATCCGATGACTTTCCAGAACTTAAGAGGCTCTTTCCCGTCCCAATACCCAAGTTTCTTAGCTACATTCTGCAAATCAGTGCTATACATAAAGTAATCGGGACTCTTAAAATCAATAATTGAGATTCTTGGAATATTCGCGCATATGCCGACCTGATCATCAGGAATTCTTTCTGCACACCATATAGCGGAAGGTTTGCCTTTTCCGGAACCTGATATTTCGAGCTGCCAAACCTCTTTCGGGTCAGCAATGGAGATACATTCTGCCATATCGCCATAACCATATTCCTCAGCGAGCTTACCGATAAGTTTAATGGCTTCTCTTGCAGTTTTACAGCGCTGCAAAGCTATTTTTTCAAGTTCTTCAATAAGGAAAAGACCTTCCTCATTTCTGAGTTCACCTTTGCCATAAATTGTTGTTTCACCTATCGCCACCTGTTTTTCATTCAGACAAGGGTAAGCAGTATTCAGATAAGCAAAGGTTTCAGCAACCTCGGGTATCTCACCTTTCTTTGTAACCTTTGTCATGTCCCAGGCTTCCTCAGTATGCAATGTGCCCCATAATACAGGATGCATTACGTTCTGTTCAAATTTGGAGTGAGGAACTATTTCCAGCCATGTCCTGTAGTTGCCGTCACAACTGTGAGATGTCATTACCGAACCGTCGCTGGAAGCAAGTCTGCCTACCATAATCGTGGTGCAGTTCTCAGGATAGCCAGAATCATCAGTGTTAATATTCTGATATTGAGAATATACTAAGACAGACAGAGAGAAAAGAATTATTGAAAAACATGATCTGGTTTCAAGTGAAGATCTTTTCATAACAGGTTTTTTAAGTTTTATGATTTTATTCAGACTTACTATACAAAAGTAATTTTTTAAGCAACTTATCAAACTGAAATGAGGATCTTTCAGACGGACCCGTACAAAATTTTTACAAGGTCTCCCCGTACCTGAAGCCTATAAACCGAAGCCCTAGGTCAGTTCATAGCGCTTTATTGGGTGAAAGTGCAAATTGCAGATGTGCTTACAAAAGTAAATGAATCACAATACCGATTTTCAAGTTTGTAAATATCGGATTACTGAAAAAATCAAGCCAAATCAAAGCGATCAAGGTTCATTACTTTGTTCCAGGCCGTAACAAAATCCGTAACAAATTTTTCCTGGGCATCCGTGCTTCCATACACCTCTGCAAGTGCCCTTAGTTCTGAGTTTGAACCAAAGACAAGATCTACCCGGGTCCCTGTCCATTTTAGTGCACCCGTTTTACGATCGCGTCCATCAAATGTCTCTTTGGTCTCAGATGTTGGCATCCAGGTCGTACTCATGTCGAGCAGGTTTACAAAGAAATCGTTGGTAAGAACTTCAGGACGTTTCGTAAAAACACCATGTTTTGTATTGTCAAAATTTGTATTTAACACACGCATACCGCCTAAAAGAACTGTCATTTCAGGAGCAGAAAGTGTCAGTAATTTGGCTTTGTCAACCAACAACTCTTCGGTCGATAGGGTGTATTTCGTTTTTGAGTAGTTGCGGAAGCCATCTGCAACAGGTTCTAATACGTTGAAGGATTCAATGTCGGTTTGTTCTTGCGAAGCATCCATGCGTCCAGGAGTGAATGGAACGGCTATGACATAACCAGCGACTTGTGCAGCTTTTTCTACACCGGCACAACCTGCCAGTACAATAAGGTCCGCAAGAGAAACCCTTTTACCTGTCGATTGGGCACTGTTGAATTCTTTTTGCATACCTTCCAGCTTTTCCAATACTTTCTTTAACTGAGCAGGATTGTTAACAGCCCAGTCTTTTTGTGGCACAAGACGAATGCGGGCACCATTAGCGCCACCACGTTTATCAGATCCACGGAAAATAGAGGCGGAAGCCCATGCGGCAGATACCAGTTGAGATACAGACAGTCCGGATTTTAAGACTTTAGCTTTTAGTGCTGCAATATCTTTCTTATCAATTAACGTATGATTTGCGACAGGAATCGGATCTTGCCAAATCAGTTCTTCTGAGGGTACTTCAGAACCTAAATAGCGTGCCCGTGGTCCCATATCCCGGTGAGTCAACTTAAACCATGCGCGGGCAAAAGCATCTGCAAATTCAAGAGGATGTTCATAGAATCGTCTTGAAATTTTCTCATAAACCGGATCGAAACGCAAAGAAAGGTCGGTTGTAAGCATCGTTGGCACATGCTTTTTAAACGTGTCGTGGGCATCAGGCATAACTTTATCGGCATTTTTTGCTACCCACTGATGCGC
>PMEC01000059.1 GCA_003155705.1 Bacteroidales bacterium | reverse complement strand
AATATTTCAGCAATAACGATATCGAGATTGTACCATGTTCCACATTTGACATTACCTTGAATGCAGTCAAAGTTGGGTCTGCAGACTTTGCTTTGATGGCGATTGAAAATGCCAGGGCAGGAAGTATATTGTACAATTATACGATCATCAGGGAATCAGGACTAAAGATCCTTGGGGAACATAATCTTCGTGTAAGACAGAATCTTATGGCTCTTCCCGGACAGACAATTACTGATATAAAAGAGATAAGATCTCACCCTATAGCATTTTCGCAATGTATGTCCTTCCTGAACAGGTATCCTGAAATAATTCTTGTTGAAAGCGATGACACTGCCGGCAGTGCAAGGCTAATATCCGAAAAATCTATAAAGGGAGTTGCAGCCATCGGCTCAAAGGTCGCGGCTGAACTTTATGGTCTTGAAATTCTTATACCTGGAATTGAAACATATTCAATGAATTATACGAGATTTCTCGTAATTGGTAATAAAAGCAAAGGAACCTGGAATGGGAACAAAGCTTCGGTCTGTTTTTCACTTAATCATCAGCCCGGAAGTCTTGCGGGCGTCCTTTTAAAACTGGCAGAACTGGAGATCAACCTTTCAAAAATCCAATCGGTTCCCAGACTTAATGGGGGGTGGGAATATATGTTTTATCTTGACCTTGAGCTTGGCTCAAACTCAAATATTGAAACGATAGAGATTGAGTTAAACGAGTATACCACTGATTTAGAGATACTTGGAATCTACAATAGAGGAGATAAATTATATGAAAGTTAAACCTGCAAATCGTACCAATACAGTCCAGGAATATTATTTCTCCACAAAACTGAAACAGATTGACGATATGCGAAGGTCTGGTGCAGATATTATAAACCTGGGTATTGGGAGTCCGGATATGGCTCCTTCAGAAAATACTATCAATCGGCTTATTGAAGAGGTGCAGAAACCAGGTGTTCATGGATATCCAAGCTATTCAGGTGCCCCGGCGCTCAGGATAGCATTTGCAGAATGGTATCTTAAGTACTTCAAAGTAAAGCTCGATCCAGAAGGTGAAATTCTTCCGCTTATTGGCAGTAAAGAGGGAATAATGCATATTAGCATGGCATATGTAAATCCTGGAGATGAAGTACTGGTGCCTGATCCGGGTTATCCCACATATTCTTCAGTAACAAACCTCGTTGGTGGCATTGTCAGAACTTATGATCTTAAAGAGGAAAATGGATGGCTTCCTGATTTCAATATACTTGAAGAGAGCGATCTGAGTAAAGTAAAATTGATGTGGGTGAACTACCCGCATATGCCATCAGGTACAAGAGGTTCGCATGCTTTGTTTGAAAGAGTGGTCTGTTTTGCTCAAAAGCATAATATCCTTGTGTGCAACGATAATCCTTACAGTTTTGTTCTGAATAACGATTATCTCAGCATTCTAAACGTTGATGGTGCAAAAGAAACTGCACTTGAACTTAATTCTCTCAGTAAATCTCATAATATGGCAGGATGGAGAATAGGCATGGTAGCCGGACATAAAGAATATATAAAAAACATCTTAAAGGTAAAAAGTAACATGGATTCCGGAATGTTTCTGCCAATGCACCTGGCTGCTACTGAGGCGCTTAGTAATCCTGAAAACTGGTACGAGGAAATTAATTCTGTTTATTTAAGACGCAGAAAGATAGCAGAAAAAATAATGAGAACGCTTGGATGCAACTTCAATCCGGATCAGACGGGTTTGTTTTTATGGGGTTGTATCCCAGAAAAAGTAAAAAGTTGTGAAGCGTTTACAGAAAAGTTATTGCAAAAAACACATGTTTTCATCACTCCGGGATTTATCTTCGGGAAAAATGGAGACAGATATGTCAGAATTTCTTTATGTTTAGACGAAGAGAAACTAATGAAAGCAAAAAATAGAGTAGTGAATTTTGTTTAGTACCTAAACAATTTATTTTATTTATTTAAAATTCAATTTTAATCCAAATTTAAGTTAAATGACAATAGCAATCGTGGGAATTGGTTTGATTGGAGGCTCGATGGCAATTGATCTTCGTAAGAGAGGTTTTGCCGATAAAATAATTGGAGTGGATAACAATATCCAGCATCAGAACATTGCCCTTTTGTGCGGTATAGTCGATGAAACAGACACACTTGAAAATGCAATCGATAAAAGTGATGTGATAATACTAAGTTCACCTGTGGATTCAAATTGCTTATTGCTTTTACAGATACTCGACTTGATCGGAGGCACCTCCAAAGTTGTAACAGATATGGGTTCAACCAAAGCAGGTATAGCAGCAATTTCCAGGAATCATTCCAATCGTGGACGATACGTGGCAGCCCATCCCATGGCCGGAACAGAATATTCGGGTCCAATGGCAGCTCATAGCCGGCTATTTGATTACAAGACGGCAATAATCTGCGATCCTGAACTGAGCGATACTGATGCTTTGGAACTTGTGGAAGAAATGTTGGATATTTTAAATATGAAGAAGGTTTTAATGAAATCAAGTGAGCACGATGTCCACGTAGCATATGTTTCTCATATATCACATATTACATCATTCTCACTTGCATTGTGTGTGCTGGATAAAGAACATGAAGCAGAAAACATCCTGACACTTGCCGGCGGGGGATTTGAGAGTACGGTCCGTCTGGCTAAGAGTAACGGAGATACCTGGGCTCCCATCTTCTCCGAAAATTCAGGTTATATACTGGAAGTCATGGACACCTATATCGAAAAGATGAATATCTTCAGAAAATTGATTTCTGAAAAAGATGTCAAAGGCTTAAAGGTATTAATGGAGGAGGCTAACAAAATTCAAAAAATTCTAAACTGATCTGATATGGTATTAAAGTTGGATATATTATCATTGAAAAACTGGCTTAATTATAAGAGCAGACCATTTATTATTTCCGGCCCATGCAGCGCTGAGACAGAGGACCAGATGATGGAAACAGCCATTCATCTTTCNNGAAAAACATGTGTACGAAGCTTTGAAGTATGGTGTAGACCTCTTATGGATTGGTGCCAGAACTTCTGTGAACCCGTTTACAGTTCAGGAAATTGCTGACGCACTGCATGGTGTCGACGTGATGGTTCTGGTTAAGAATCCGATCAATCCTGATATTGAACTCTGGACCGGGGCAGTGGAACGAATAGCAAAAGCTGGAATTAAAAAACTTGGAGCTGTGCACCGGGGATTTTCAACATACGAGAAAACTAACTACAGGAACCAGCCCAACTGGCAGTTGCCAATAGAGTTACGCAGAAGAATTCCGGGATTGCCAATCATCTGCGATCCAAGTCATATTGCAGGCTCCAGAGAATATCTTTTCGAGATATCCCAAAAAGCAATGGATCTTAATTTCGACGGGCTTATTATTGAATCTCATATCGACCCTGATAATGCATGGAGCGATGCTGCACAACAAATCACTCCGCAGATACTTAAAGCTCTTCTCAAAAAACTTGTCCTTCGCAATCCAGACCCATCTGACCCAAAGCTTCTTGATGTGCTTGGAGAGCTACGCCAGCAGATTGATATTTTTGATGATCATCTGCTTGATCTGATGGAAAAAAGAATGAAGGTGGCAGAAGAAATCGGTAGGTTTAAAAAAGAAAACAATATAACCGTCCTCCAGAGCACCCGGTGGGATGAGATAATCAGGAAGGCTATAGAAAAAGGTGAAAAAAAGGGGCTGAGCCCGGAGTTGATTGATTCAATCTTTAAGGCTATCCATCAGGAATCTATCAATCACCAGATAAAGGTTATAAATAACGGAGTAGGAGAATAATAAACAAGAGTATGTTATTAATAATGGTATAAAACAGGACGAAATTTGAAACTTCGCCAAACAAAATATTAACTATTGTAAAGATTTTATAATAAATTTTGTAAAATAAATTAAAATAATATTGTTTTTATTAAATAATTATTAGATTTGCCTTCATGAAAGCAAGGATGTTTTATATCTGGTCGTGGCGCAGCTTCTTCAATTATGCTGTGATAACTGCTATTTATTAACATTCGTTATATAATGTTTAATGAAAGGCACGCTGGTCACAGCGTGCCTTTTTTATTTGATTTTTTTTAACCAGTCAAAACAATAAAATTATGGAAAAGATCAGAAAAATTATCTTAAGCGAAAATGAAATGCCCAGGCAATGGTATAATATTCAGGCAGATATGCCCAATAAGCCACTGCCACCGCTAAACCCGGCAACTCATAAGCCTGTGGGACCCGAAGACCTGGCTGCCGTATTTCCTATGGAACTAATAAAACAAGAGGTTTCAACAGAAAGGTATATCGACATTCCGGATGAGGTTCTTGACCTCTATAGGATCTTTCGTCCATCTCCCCTTTTCAGGGCTTTTAATCTTGAAAAAGCATTAGGAACAAAAAGCAAAATCTATTACAAATATGAGGGAGGCAATTATTCAGGATCTCATAAGGCAAATACTGCTATCGCTCAGGCTTATTACAATAAAGCTGAGGGCGTCAGGAGAATTACTACGGAAACCGGGGCCGGTCAGTGGGGAAGTGCAATGAGCTTCGCTTGTCACCACTTCGGACTTGAACTGGTGGTCTTCATGGTAAGAGTCAGCTTCGATCAGAAACCTGGCCGAAAGCTTTTGATGAACACCTATAATGCTAAGGTAATTCCTTCGCCAAGCACAATGACAGCTGCCGGCAGAAGTGTCCTTGAACAGGATCCCGACTCACCTGGTAGTCTTGGTATTGCAATCTCTGAGGCAATGGAGGTGGCTATACAGGATCCTTATACAAAGTATTCGCTTGGCAGTGTTCTCAACCATGTGATCCTTCATCAGACTATCATAGGACAGGAAGCACTTATCCAGATGGAAAAAGCCGGTGATTACCCCGATGTGGTGATCGGTTGTTTTGGCGGTGGATCAAACTTTTCCGGAATTGCATTTCCTTTCCTGCGGGAGAAACTTCTTAATGGAAAGGATATCAGGTTAGTGACTGTTGAACCGGCTTCCTGCCCTAAACTTACGAAAGGGAAATTCATGTATGATTTTGGCGATACAGCCGGAATGACCCCTCTCCTTCCAATGTACAGTCTCGGACATAATTTTATACCCGATAAAATACACGCGGGCGGGCTTCGCTACCATGGTGCAGGAGTGCTGGTAAGCCAGCTTCTTAAAGACGGATTTATAGAAGCTAAGGCAAAGTTGCAGAGAGAATGCTTTGAAGCCGGTGTGCTTTTTGCAAGAACGGAAGGTATTCTTCCCGCTCCGGAGTCAAACTATGCTATTGCAGGAGCACTTGATGAGGCAAGAAAAGCCGATCTTGAAGGAGTCTCAAAAACGATACTTTTTAATCTGAGTGGCCATGGCCATTTCGACATTTCTGCTTATGAGAAATACTTCGAAAATAATCTGCCTGACCATGAACTTTCCAGCGAAGAAATAGATAAGTCAATTGCAAATGCTAATCTGCCGAATCTTATGTGATAACTTATCTCTAACTAAATCATTAACAATTAAATAAAAGAGGGTGTCCTTTTGAGACACCCCCTTTTGTATGTTAATTTAATATTAAAAATCAGAATATTCAGTAGGATGAAGCAAATAGGGATTTGTTTTTGATGTGGCATTCTTATACTCTTCCTTACCCGATAATGTCTTCCATTCAGTGGAGTTTCTGAAAGCGGTCCAGTGTTCATCATGTGATTTCATATCAGCATATGTAGTCATATACATAAGGCGCGGTTTTTTGCTTCCAAATAATACCTGAGCATAGAATACTGCATTTGAGCCGACTTTTTCAAAAATGCCGATCTCTCCCCCTTCATTGAACATTTCGATTTTCTTTGCAGCTTTAGCCTCAGTGGCGCTTTCATAGCTGCGGAGTTCATATATCCTTTCTCCTCTCGGTGTTGTATATGAAGGAAGCCTGAACTCGGGCATATTCTTAAAGGCTTTTAGTAAAATACTTTCATACCTGACAAAAGGAGGATTATTATATGGTGCATCAATGAAATCTTTCCCTGCCTTCAGGTAGACCTGATCATTTTCCAGGGCAGCTACCAGCTTAACATACTGATCTAGTGTATTATAAGGAATAAAGACATATATTAGCTTACCAAAAGCAGTATCTGCTTCAACAGGCTTGAAAACACCGACTTTGCTAATGCCAACCCTATGAACGGCAGGAATAAATGCGTCTTTAAGATAATTGTCAATAGTCACAGCCTGGGAAGCCTGGTCAATCCTGTAAATTTTTATCTCATAGTACATCTGGCTTGCAGGAATCGGGATAACACAAAAAGCGGATCCGGAAACAATAACTGCAAGAAACAGTACCACTATAACTTGTTTTAAAAAATTAATCCTTTTCATGATAATTCATTATGTTGTTAAAAAATTTAAAATTCCACCTCTATTAATATGATTCTGCAAAACTTTTGGCTACTTTGTTAGCTGTTTCATCGCTTATCTCTGAACCTGACTGCATATAAAACCTGTGGCGGAAAGTCACTGATTCTCCTTTTTTAAGGATAAGGGTGAACTTTTCCTG
>PMEC01000118.1:186-10556 GCA_003155705.1 Bacteroidales bacterium | reverse complement strand
GTCTGAACCCTGCAGGTACGGGCGTGTTCAGATCATTCGAATTCAGTATCACTCCTCAGTTATTCTATAATAATACCTCTGCGGTTTTCAATAATTCCAGGGCAACTGACTTCAGATACACTACTAATCTTAATCAGGCAGGATTTGTTGCAAATCTCATTTCTTCTGGTAATGAGACAGGACTGGTGAATCTGAATTTCGCTTATTCGTTCAACCGAAGCAATAACTTCAATGAAAATATTACCATTAAGGGAATTAGTAATAACAGCTCAATGGCTGATGATTTTGCTTCTCAGGCAAACGGCAGTTATAAAAATGACCTGACCGGTGCAGCATGGGCAGCAAATCAAACCTGGCTAATCGATACCCTTTCCGGATCAAGTAAGCAATATGGCACTGTCTTTTCGCAGTATGGAGATAATACCTCTTCTACCTATGGGCAGAATATAAGGCGAATAATTATAAATGATGGATATACAGGTCAACATTCAATCTCAATAGGAGCCAATTATTCCAATATGTACTTCTTCGGAGCAACTTTTGATATAAGTACTCTAAATTATACAGGTCATTTTGAACACCTTGAATCCGATGATAATAATGTTATTTACGATTTTAAGAATTTTACATACACTGACCATCTTAACGCAACCGGGACAGGATATTCCCTGAATCTTGGAACCATAATTAAACCAGTCGATTTTTTACGGATAGGCCTGGCATTTCACTCACCGGTTGTATACAGGGTAAATGAGAGTTACTATGATAATATTACTTCAAATTTTGATATCGCGGTTGATGGAGTCGACAGATATGAAGCATCGAACCCTTCTATGAGGTACGATTATACTCTCACGACTCCCATGCGGGTATTAGCAGGCGTGGCATTACAGATTAAGAAATCGGCTATAATAAGTGTTGATTATGAATATGTAGATTACAGAAAGTCAAAATTCAGCAACGCAAGCGACAATTATCCCTATACAGCAGAAAATCAGGGAATTCAGGATATTCTGAAATCATCTTCAAACGTAAGAGTAGGAGGTGAATACCGTATAAATAATATCTATTTCAGAGGCGGTTACAGTTATTACGGAAAAGCTTTTAACCCCAGTGAAGTGAATAATAACCTTGATTATAATGTTTTCTCTTTTGGTATTGGAATGAGGCAGCAGAATTTTTATTGCGACCTGGCTTATTCGGCTCTTTCCAGCACAAGTAAATATTTTATGTATAATGATCCCAGCCTTCAACCGGCCACTATTACGACTTCAAGAAATGCTTTTGTGATAACAATGGGATTTAAATTCTGAGCAATTGATTTTCAGACTGTCAGGGGTATACTGTCAATAAATACCATACTAATAAAATAAATTACAGATAATTGACAGAATCGGGACCAGCATTAAATATCAGATCAATTATGCTCAGTCCTGGTACAAATTCAAACTTGTAAGAGAATACCTGGTAATATTCTGTATAAAGCAGTTTGCCCTGTATCTCTTTATTTGGTGCAATAATGTATCTGAAATCATTTTTATTGTCTGCATACGGTTCAAAAACATTGGTATATTCTATATGTCTTGATATCCCCATGATTCTCAGTGCAGTATCGAGAATAACCTGATTGAGATCGAGAAGATATTTTGGCTTTCCGGCTATTATTTTTTCAAAATCTTCAAAATAATATTCAAAATAAGCTGATGATTTATATGAAGAGACCAAAGCTCTCAGGTGGACCTGCTGCCATCTTTTTGAATAATCAATTTTTATATCTTTAACAGGTTTCTTTATAAACCTTTCCGACAAAACCGGAACTGACAGAGAAAATTGACCATTAGCAGTAAGAATTGTACATCTGTTCCGGTATGTTTGCTTAAGATAATTTTCTTCTTTTTCGATGAAGATTTTTTCAGCTCTGTAAATTAGAGAGATATAATGCAAGGGAGGAAAATAAGCTGTCGAAAGCAGAATTTTCTCAACCATTATGCCATAATTATTTCATCCTGTTAATCATGCTGGCAGAAAAACCTGCACCAAAACCATTATCAATATTCACTACTGTAACACCCGAGGAACAACTGGTAAGCATAGCAAGCAGTGCTGAAACTCCGCCAAAATTTGCACCGTAGCCAATGCTGGTTGGTACGGCAATAACCGGCTTATCAACCAGTCCGCCAACAACACTTGCAAGGGCACCCTCCATTCCAGCTATAACGACAATAACCCTGCAGTTTCTTATCTCAGGCAACTTATCAACCANNTCAGCAGTGACAGCTGCCTCTTCAGCAACCGGAATATCGGAAGTGCCGGCTGTAATAACCGCTATCTTTGTATCAGGTATTTCAGGTTCTTTTTTTCTGATGCTGATTATTTTTGCCTCTCTGAAGAATTTAGTTTCCGGTATAATGCTTTTTACAGCCTTAAACATTTTTTCATCAGCCCTGGTACCAAACACGTTATTCTCCAGCTCAGACATGACCCTGAATATTTCTTTAACCTGTTCAACCGTCTTTCCTGCGCAATACACAATTTCAGGATAGCCTGTTCTTACCTCCCTGTGATGATCAATTCGTGCAAAACCAAGATCTGAATAGGGGAAGTACTTTAACGACTCAAGAGCGTCGTTTACACTTTTCTTTCCGATTTTAACCTCTTCGAGGAGATGCTCAAGTTCTTTGCTGGTCATTTTATTTTTTCTGGATTGAGACTCCCTGTCCTGTAACCTTCAAGATCCAAAGATATATATCTGAATCCAATCTTTTTCAAATTATCTATAATGTGGTCTCTATTCGGTTCCAGAATTATCTTATTAAGATATCCGGGCATACATTCAATCCTTGCAACATCACCGTGAATCCTTACTCTTGTTCCGGGAAAACCTTTTTCAAAAAGAAATTGCTCAGCATTCTCAACCATCCTAAGGTCTTTTTCTGTAATCTTTGTATCATACGGAATTCTTGTCAGCAGGCATGCGTAGGCTGGTTTATCCCATGTAGGGAGATCAGCTCTCTGGGATAACTCTCTTATTTCATGTTTTATAAGACCTGATTCCATTAACGGGCTTCGTATTCTCATTTCTTCCAGCGCTTTCAAGCCGGGTCTGAAATCACCATTATCATCAGCGTTGGTGCCATCGACAACGTGCAGATAGTTATTTTTTTCAGCAAATGATTTGATATGGCTGAATAGTAATTTCTTACACAAATAACACCTGTCCAGAGGATTGTAAATTATCTCTTCAGGAGGGATAATATCAAGAATTACGTGACTTATCCCATGCGTTTTACAGAAATCGACAGCTTCATCTATCTCTCTCTTAGGAATATATGGCGTCTTTATTGTGATAGCAGTTATTTTAAGCTTTTTTATCTGAGTGGCGCGATGCAACAAAAATGTACTGTCCACTCCACCTGAGAAGGCTACCACAAATGATTTCAGTTCCTTCAGGATGTTATCAAGATTTTCTAATTTTTTATTTAACATTTCTTCAATTTTTCCCAGTTTTAATTATTTCGGAAACTATCGAATAATAAACCTTCTTAACAGGAATACCCAGGTTAGCGGCTATTTTCTTACACTCTTCATATTCTGGTTTACATGAGACCTCGTTACCTTTATAAAAAGATCTTTTTATTGTTACTTTTCCCCAAATCGTATCAATAGATTCAAATTTTCTTACCAGTGTGTCCTTCCTGAAAGGAAAGGTTCTGATACCTAAGGTAGTGGATTCAGTAAAGAGAATTTCTTTTACAGTTTCAGCACATTCTTTTTCAATAATTACATTCAGTATTATACCTGGTCTGCCTTTCTTCATAATTATATTGGTAAGAAAGACATCTGATGCCCCTGAGGTGAAAAGTCTTTCTGATATATGATCAAAAAACTCGGGATTCATGTCGTCGATATTACATTCAATAAGGAGTGCTTCGTGACCTTTTTCTAAAGTATCCTGAGTTTCTCCAAGGAAAACTCTGAGGAGATTTGGAACATCTGGATGGTCTTTTTGTCCGACGCCATAAGCGGTCCTGATAATNNGGGAAGAACGCCATGGTCACATTTTACCATACCTCCTCCAAGTTCGACAACCGAGACATGAACCTCATCCACATTAAGTGCATTGAAACATATAGCAGCTCCGACTATATCTATAAGTGAGTCGACAGCTCCCACTTCATGAAAATGCACCTGCTCTTTTGCTATTCCATGAACTGCTGCTTCCGCTAAAGCAACTTTCATAAAAATCTCTTTACTCAGATGTTTGGTACTTTCATCAAGATCTGATCTGTCAATAATATTTTCTATGTCGGACAGATGCCTGTGGGCATGTTCCTGCCTGGTCTGTTTTACAGTCACTTTTGTCCCTTTAATCCCATGTCGCTGGTCAGTTGTAACCTCCAGTTTCCAACCTTCAAGGTTCAATTTGTTGAGTTCGTTTACAAGAAAAGTTTCTTCAATACCCAGATCAATCATTGCCCCCAGATTCATATCTCCACTTATTCCTGAGAAGCAATCGTAATAAATAATTTTCATACGAAGGGGATTATAATATTACTGAAGTACATTTAACTGATAACAAAGAAATGATAAAAATGTTATCAGTTTTAATAATTATTTATGATATCAAACATTTAACAAATTGCGAATATACAACATACATTCTTCACAGAATAATAAAAAAAAAGCGTATTTTTCGAAACTTAAAAAAAGGAAAAGCAATAAAAATGAAAAGGAGAGATTTTTTTAAGAAATCTATTGGGGCAGGCCTTGCAGCAGGTGCTGCAATAAGTCTGGGAGGATATGACAAGTTATGGCATACAACATCATTACCAACCGGCTTCGACATGGTTGCTATAATGGGAGGAAAACCTGATTCCATGTTTGACCTTGGTATTCAGGAGCTTGGAGGAATAGGAACGTTTGTCAGGAAAGGACAGAAAGTACTGGTAAAACCAAATATCGGTTGGGATCGGACCCCGGAAAATGCTGCTAACACAAATCCATTACTGGTGAAAAGGATTGTAGAACACTGCCTTCGGGCAGGAGCAAGTGAGGTTTATGTATTTGACCATACATGCGATAACTGGGTAAACTGTTATAAGAATTCGGGTATTGAAAAGTATGCAAAAGATGCAGGTGCTAAAATTGTTCCGGCAAACTCCGAAAGTTATTATCAGGAAGTCAGTATAACCGGAGGCAAAATCCTGAAAAACGCAAAAGTGCATCAGATAGTTCTTGAAGCAGACGTATTTATTAATGTCCCGGTTCTGAAAGATCATAGCTCTACCAGGATGACCTGCTGTTTGAAAAACATGATGGGGGTTGTATGGGACAGAGGTTACTGGCATAAAAATAATCTTGACCAGTGCATTGCGGATTATGCCTCATATATTAAAAAGCCAGCTCTCAATATAATTGATTGCTATAATGTTATGACTAAAAACGGACCCCAGGGTGTCTCAAAAGAAGATATAGTAAATATGCAATCAATGATTATTACTACAGATTGGGTCGCCGGTGATGCCGCTGCAGCTAAAATGCTAAGCCTTAATCCATCTGATATCAATTATATATCAATGGCGCATAAGATGGGCATTGGCAATATGAACCTAGAATCACTGAATATCAAAAGGATTAAAATGTGATTAAATGACTTCATCCACACTAAGTAAAATACGTGTAATTCTTTCTATCCTTGTTCTTATCCTGTTTGTATCTGTTTTTGTCGATTTCAGACACCTGATTCCTGACAAGTATATAAATGCCATCACTTTTATTCAGTTTGTTCCTTCCGGTTTTAAACTTTTTTATATTGGAATTATTGCAGCTGCAGGTTTTATAGTAGTATTGCTGCTTACTCTCATAACAGGAAGGACCTATTGTTCATTTCTATGCCCGCTGGGTATTCTTCAGGATGTTTTTAGCCGGACCGGAGGCAGGATTAAAAAAAGATTCAGGAGATTCGGATTTAAGAAACCACATACAGTACTCAGATATGGCTTACTGGCGATAACATTAATAGTCACGCTTATATGGGGTATTTATTTTCTTACGCTGCTTGAACCTTACAGTATTTTTGGCAGGTTTATGACTTATTTTTTAAAACCGGTTGTTTTAATCCTGAATAACTTTTTATCGGGGTTACTCGGGAAATTCGATATTTATACACTTGTCAATACTCCGGTTACAAACTTTCCCCTCCTTATCTATGCCATTCCTTCTGCATTTTTGATTCTGGTTGTGATTATGTCTTTTTCAAGAGGGAGATTATACTGCAATACAATTTGTCCGGTTGGTACCTTCCTGGGTCTTATTTCAAAAATATCCATATTTAGGATCAAATTCGATGAAGTTAAATGCACCCGTTGCGGCAGATGTTCATTAGCATGTAAATCATCCTGCATTGATTTTCTGAATCATGATGTTGACATTTCAAGATGCGTGGATTGTTTTAACTGCCTGAAAAGCTGCCCTGATAAGGCTCTTTCATACGGACTGGTGACAATCCGAAAAAAGGAGATTGAAATAGATAATGAAAGGCGAAAATTAATTGCTGGATCAGTTCTGCTATTTTTAGGTTTGTCCAACTCATCTTCAGGGCAGAATACTGTTGTACCAAAACCGACTAAAGCATCTACTGTCAGGGAAAATAGAAAATATCCGGTGTGTCCTCCCGGCTCAACGGGGTTAGCCAATTTTACCAAAAAATGTATAGCATGTTCTCTTTGCATATCAGTTTGTCCGAATAATGTTTTGATACCTTCTTTGAAAGAATATGGTATCAGCGGCATTATGCAGCCCAGATTGGATTATCACAAGAGTTTTTGCACTTATGAGTGTATCAGGTGCCTGGATGTTTGCCCTACAGGTGCGATAATGCCTCTTGCTCTTGAGGCAAAAAAACTTACCCAGCTTGGCAAAGCAGTGTTTATTAAAGATAATTGTATTGTTAATACGGAAAAAACTGCATGTGGAGCATGTTCAGAAAGTTGTCCTACCAAAGCGGTTCATATGGTTCCGTTTGAGGGGAAACTGGTAATACCTGAAACCAAGGATGAGATATGTATTGGATGTGGTCATTGTGAATTTGCTTGTCCTACAACCCCTTATAAAGCAATTTTTGTTGATGGCAATCCGGAACATAAAGCGGCAAAAAAGCCGGAGAATGTGCAGTCAGATAAAAAGAAGCCGGTTGAGTTTCCATTTTAAATATTATTGTAAATTGAATTTTTAATTTTGATATCAAACTTACAGAATAATGGCAATGAATCCATCGCATATTGAACATATCGGAATTGCTGTTGTTGACCTGGACAATGCAATCAGTTTTTATGAGAATGTATTTGGTTTGAAATGTTACAATATTGAAGATGTGCCTGAGCAAAAAGTGCGTACAGCATTTTTTATGGTAGGTCAGACAAAAATTGAATTGCTTCAATCGACTGATCCTGAAGGGCCGATTGGAAAATTTATCCAAAAAAGGGGAGAAGGATTACATCATTTAGCTTTTGCCGTAACTGATATTCAGGAGAAACTGAAATTTGCTGAAAGTGCGGGGGTAAAATTAATTGATGTTCAGCCCAGACAAGGAGCAGAAAGACTTCAAATCGCATTTCTTCATCCAAAATCAACCTTTGGCGTTCTTACTGAGCTCTGTGAAGATTATGGAAAAGTATAAGTGTGTTATATGTGGTTATATCTATGATGCGGCAGAAGGTGATCCATCGGGCGGGATCGAACCGGGTATGGATTTTAATGACCTTCCTTCAGATTATATTTGTCCTGTTTGTGGTGCTGGAAAGGATGAGTTCCTGATCCTGGATTAATTTACCGGATAAGTATCTGGAATCGGTTCAGGCAGATCATCCGCAATGAATAAACTTTACTGTCCTTTTTGAAAATTATGGATGACATCTACCAGCAGATCCCAGAACATCTTTGTTGATTCAATGTTTATCATCTCTTGTGGGGTATGGGCTCCTTTGATTGTAGGTCCGATTGAGATCATATCGATCGATTTATTTTTCTCATAAATCAGACCGCATTCCAACCCGGCATGTATAGCTCTGGTTTTTGGCTCTTTACTGAAAAGTTTAATATACGATGCCCGGGTAATCTTCAGTATCTCTGATGAAATATTAGGTTTCCAACCCGGATACCCGTCTGAACTGACAACATTAGCACCAGCCAGTTTGAGGGAGGCTTCGACCATACCTGCCGCTTCATTCTTTGAAGATTCTATTGAACTCCGTTGAGTGGTTGTAATTTTGATAATGTTTTCTTCCAGAAACTTTACGGAAGCCAGGTTTGTAGATGTTTCAACAAGGTTTTCCATCTCTTTGGACCAGCTTAATACACCGTGCGGACATTCTTTAAGGGCAGTAAACAATTTGGCCTGATTAACGCTGTCCATAACTGAGGTTGGCAACTCCACAGATTTGATGGTAATTTTTAAATCCGGTTCAAGTGAACCAAATTCGTCTCTGAGAGAATTTGAAAAGCTGTCAATGCTGCTTTTTAGTTTAGGTGCTAAACTATTTTTAACAATAAAAGTAGCAAATGCTTCACGAGGAATAGCATTGCGAAGGTTACCTCCATTGAATCTGCTTAGGGAAATTCCGAAATGATCAGAAAGATTACAGAGAAGGCTGTTCATAATTTTCACAGAATTCCCGTAACCGCGGTGAATTTCATCTCCTGAATGACCTCCGTGTAAACCTGTGACAGAAATTTCGAATGCAGATGAATCCGGATTTGACTTCGCGGGAAAATATTTTAAAGTACCAACGGTATCCATACCTCCTGCACATCCTATATATAAGACACCCTCATCCTCTGAATCAAGATTAATAAGAGTATTACCGGTAAAGAAATCGGTTTTAAGATTTATTGCTCCTGTCATTCCTGACTCTTCATCTATAGTGAACAGACATTCTATTCTTCCTGTCTGAAGGGTTTTATCCGTAAGAATTGCCATTTGAGAAGCAATTCCAATTCCATCATCAGCTCCAAGTGTAGTACCTTTTGCACCAACCCAGCCATCTTCAATGAATGGAATTATAGGATCTGTTTCCCAATTGTGGACATAGTCAGCATTTTTTTCTCCGACCATATCCATATGGCTCTGAAGAACAATTGTTTTTCTTGAGTCAAATCCTATGGAAGAAGGTTTGACGATCAATATATTGCCCACTGAATCTTCCTTATATTCCAGATTATTCCTGGTTGCGAAGTCAATAAGATGGTGTCTTATCTTCCCTTCATTCTTTGAAAGTCGTGGTATATTACAAATTTCTTCAAAATATTTCCAGATTGGTGCCGGAGTTAGTTGATTCAGAAGGCTCATCCTTGGTAATTTCTCATAAATAACGGGACAAAAGTACAAATTTAATACTTGTTTTTTATCCGTTCATAATATTAATTACCCAAGTTTCATTTTTTCAACCTCTTCTATGTTTCTTTCATTTGTAATTGCCTTAGCGTCAGGTGTATATAAATAATCAATTAATTCCTGATACTTGTCAGTTATCTTGCCCCTTACGATCTTTAATGTGGAATTCATTAACCCGTTTTCTTCGGTCCAGCTTTGTTCCATAACTGCAATTGCTACAGGCAGCCATCTTTGAGGGAACATCTGTCCGAATTTACCATTGGTACGATATTCATTCACTTCGGTTTCTATCAGTGAAAGAACTGCTCTTTTGCCATCCTCGGAATCTGCACTTAGTCCTTTTTCTTCGAGGTATAGTTTCAATGAATGCTGATTTGGGACGATTAGTGCCACTGTATAAGGTTTCTGGTTGTTATATAACATGCACTGATCTATATACTTTGATTGCTCTGTAATGGCTTCCTCTATACCTTCAGGACTGAATTTTTCGCCATCATCAGCAATGAGCAGGCTTTTAAACCTGCCAAGTACGTAAAGAAAACCATCTTCGGACATATACCCCATATCACCTGTGTAAAGCCATCCATCTTTAATAGTCTCTGCTGTAGCTTTATCATTTTTCCAATAACCATGCATTACATTTCCACCTTTTAATACAATCTCACCTTTNNAGGCCATAACCCTGGTACATCGGAATGCCGAGAGCATAAAAAAATCGCTGAAGTTCAATTTCGAGGAGCGCGCCGCCACCTACAAAATAGTCGAGTTCTCCGCCAAAGACATCGCGTATCTTGCTGAAGAGAATTTTATCATAAAGATCAAGAAGCGGTTTTTTGAGCTTCTGGAGCCCTTTACCCTTATTCCATCCCTCCTTGTTGTAAGAATAAGCAATATTAAGTGCATGATTAAATAAAATTTCTGTGAACCTGCCTTTTTCCTTGATCCCCTTTTCAATATTTTTTCTGAAATTCTTGGCAAG
>PMEC01000118.1:0-134 GCA_003155705.1 Bacteroidales bacterium | reverse complement strand
GATGCAATGCTTGCTCCCCTTCCCATGAATGCAAAAATTCCCCCCGTATGACCGAAAGAATGATCCCAGGGAAGCATGATAAGAGTTTTGTAAAAAGGAGGAATATCCATTAAGCTATATGCCTGGTAAACATT
>PMEC01000229.1:4519-4942 GCA_003155705.1 Bacteroidales bacterium | reverse complement strand
CACTTATTATAAAAGAGACATTTTCGCGCAACTTTGAACTTAAGGAATTCTTGCGTCAATGTTATCAGATCGGATATAAATCTTTACCTCTTATTTCAGTAACCGGGATCATTATGGGATTGGTGCTTACCATTCAAGCCCGGCCTGCCCTTATTGGTTTCGGGGCAGTCTCAATGCTTCCCGGAATGGTATCTGTATCTCTTATAAGAGAAATGGGACCGGTTATAACAGCATTGATCTGTGCAGGAAAGATAGGTTCAGGCATGGGTGCAGAGTTAGGTTCAATGAAAGTAACTGAGCAGATCGATGCCATGGAGGTATCATCCACCAATCCTGTTAAATTTCTGATAGTTACAAGAGTACTGGCAGCCATACTGATGATACCAATATTAGTATTGTATGCGGATGCATTGGGAATATTCG
>PMEC01000229.1:3205-4509 GCA_003155705.1 Bacteroidales bacterium | reverse complement strand
TCAGCGGTGGTACTATCCTCAATGCTTGTCATAATTGTAGATTTAATTGCAGTGCAAATTACTGATTTACTATAGATTAATTTGGAAATTTGAAAATAGATGAACTCTTCCCGGACAGAAAATATTGCACCGGCTAAAACAGAAAGCCTCGAAAAAGTAATTGAAATAAATAACCTCAGAAAGGAATTTGGCACGCAGGAGGTATTAAAAAATGTGACTTTACAGCTTTTNNCGTTTACTAAATCCGGATGACGGAACAATTAATGTACTTGGGAAAGATGTTAGTACCTTGAATAGTATAGATCTGGGAGAGTTGAGAAAGAAAATTGGTTTTCTTTTTCAGAGTGGAGCACTATATGATTCCATGACTGTCAAACAAAATCTGGAATTTCCATTGCGAAGAATAAATAAAAATCTTACTCAAAAAGAAATTGANNGAAAAAGTAGAAGAAGCTTTAGAACATGTCGGTTTATCCGGAGCCTTAAATAAAATGCCATCGCAACTGTCAGGTGGTATGCGTAAGCGGATCAGCCTGGCACGAACCATTGTAGTTGATCCAATGATAATGTTATATGATGAACCGACAACCGGACTTGACCCCGTGACCTCGGATGAAATAAGTTCACTCATTAATGATGTTCAGAAAAAGTACAAAACTTCTTCCCTCATAATCACACATGATATTGAATGTGCCCGTACTACTGCAAACCGTGTCATTATGTTAGTGGACGGGGAAGTTTATGCTGAAGGAAATTTAGAAAAATTTGAAAAGTCAACTGACCCGGTAATCAGATCATTTTTTAAATAATGAATTTAATAAGTCTCAAAATTAATACCATAAAAATATGGATACGCAAACAACAAAATTCAAAGTCCGGTTAGGGCTTTTTATAGCGGGAGGAATAATGCTTTTTGTAATTGTCATTTTTATAATTGGAAAACAGAAGAATCTGTTCAATCCTGTTTATAAACTCACTACCAATTTTAATAATGTAAGCGGATTGCAGGTCGGAAATAATATCCGTTTCTCAGGAATCAATGTAGGCACTGTTGATAACATTAAAATAATTAATGATTCAACTGTGCAGGTTGACATGTTAATCAGAAAAAGTGTTCAGCAATTTATTAAAGCAGATTGTGAAGCAGCAATAGGTTCGGCAGGAATAATTGGCGACCGTATTTTAGTTATTACTCAGGGTAGTTATGATACTCCGTTAGCACAAGACGGGCAACAAATTGTATCAAAAGAACCGGTTGAACCGGATGCTATTATGGCAAGCCTGCAGGTAACAGCTGATAATGC
>PMEC01000229.1:0-3196 GCA_003155705.1 Bacteroidales bacterium | reverse complement strand
ATGAAAATATGAATGCAGCCAAGGACAATTTCCTTTTGAGAGGTTATTACAGGAAGCAGGAAAAAGCAGCCCAAAAAGCAAAAAATGATAGCATTGATAAAAAAGCAGCGGAACAAAAGGTAATTAACAAAAAGAAAAAATAGCAACCAGAATAAAGAATACTTTAAAATGGTATATGCGAATCTGTTTCAGAAATATTTTGGTGCTTTTTATTGTTTCATTCTCAATCAGTGATTTTGCATCTGCTCAACAAACTACCACCAAAACAGATTCAACCCATATTTATAAGAACATTGAATCCTATTCTAAACGAAGCAAGTTAGGCAAGTTTATGTACCGCTTAGTATTTAAACCGGTAGCAATCGACTTAAAAAAAAAGGAAGTCAAAAAGAAGGGATATAATAAACTAATTCAAAAACCATATAGCGTTTTTGAAGGGAAAATTATCCGCAATATAAACATTGTCACTCTCGATCCTTTTGGTTACTCAATAAGTGACACCACTGTTCAGACACAAAGTATTTTATCAAAAGCAGGGAATCAGATTCACATAAAAACACAAAACATTGCGATCCGGAACCTGTTGCTTATCCGTAAAAATAAACCTTTTAATTCTTTGCTTGTAAAGGAGTCGGAGCGTTTAATCCGCACCCAGAAATATGTGCATGACGTTTTTTTTTATGTTGGGTCAGCCAGTAAAAAAAACGATTCAGTAGATATTTTTATACGAGAAATGGATAAATGGAGCCTCATTCCCGAAGGATCTGTATCAACNNAGCAGAATTATTAATCCCGGAATTAATGCTTTCAGTACAAACTATTTCATCCCAAACATCCTGAATACTTATATCAATGCAAACTTGCACTATGGAGTGGATGGATATAATAACTTAAACAAGAGCCTGGCTATTGACCGTCCGTTTTTCTCTCCGTTAACAAAGTGGGCAGGAGGAGTCTCTTTTGCTTCTGAAATTAAAAAAGATTCCCTGAAAGATATAAACTCGGTTTATGCTCCTATAACTTTAAAATTTAAGACTCAGGATTATTGGATAGGTCACGCCTATCGGATATTCAGAGGTAGTACTGATAAAGAAAGCATAACCAATTTAATATTAGCTGTGCGCTATCTACATATCAGGTATTCTGACAGACCATCTGATTTCAATGACCCATTACATATTTATTCAAGTGAAAATTTTTATCTGACCTCTATAGGAATTTCTACCAGGAAATATGTTCAGGATAAATATATTTTTAGATACGGGGTTATCGAAGATGTTCCGGTCGGAAAAGTTTATGAGCTGACCGGGGGTTATCAGCTTAAAAACAATTCCTTGCGGCCTTATTTAGGGATGAGATTTTCTTTTGGTGATTATTATGAGTGGGGTTACCTGAGTCCCAGTTTTGAATATGGAGCTTTTTTCCATTCATCGCATGCTGAACAAGGAGTTTTTACAGCGGGGGTTAATTATTTTACGGGATTATTTGAAATCGGGAAATGGAAATTCAGGCAATTTGTAAAACCGCAGTTTACTGTTGGTTTAAACCGGTTCGTATATGATAGTCTGACTCTTAACGACGGTTATGGCCTGGATGGATTTAACAGTTCTTCATTATCTGGAACTAAACGCATGGTATTAACTTTTCAGACACAAACATATGCTCCGTGGAATTTAATAGGATTTCATTTTGGGCCCTTTTTTACTTGTTCTCTCGGAATGATTGGAGATGTGGTTAAAGGATTTAAAAACAGCAAATTATATTCACTATTTGGACTGGGAGTTTTAATTAAAAATGAAAATCTGGTTTTCAATACATTTCAGATATCGATTTCATTTTATCCGATAATTCCAGGCAAAGGATTTGATATTCTTAAAATGAACTCATTCAGCACATCTGATTTTGGCTTTAGGGATTTTGAAATTGGAAAACCGGCAAATACGGTATTCCGATGAAATAAAAAAAATATCATATGTTATGAAAATAAAAGATACAGTTACTAAAATCGGGCATCTCCTCAAAGAGACCATAAGTGAATTCATAGACGATAACGCTTTGAAACTTAGCGCCGCCCTATCCTATTATACTATTTTTTCTTTACCTCCGCTGCTTATAATCATTATAAGCTTATGCGGATTCTTTTTTGGTGCAAAAGCTGTGCGCGGCGAAATCTTCGGGCAGATAAACGGACTTGTCGGAAATGATATTGCAATGCAAATTCAGGAGACAATAAAAAATGTTAAACTATCAAGCAGCAATGGGTTTGTCACGACCTTCGGCATTATCATTATGTTTATCGGGGCTTCAGGGGTGTTTTCCGAAATTCAGGACTCCATAAATTATATATGGGGCATTAAAGCAAAACCTAAACGCGGCTTGATAAAATTTATGTATAACCGCCTGATGTCATTCTCTATGATTGGTACAGTGGGATTTTTATTACTGGTCGGTTTAATCATAAATTCTTTAACTGATGTTCTAAGCAAAAAATTACTGGAATATTTTCCTAAGGACACTATTTATTTATTTTATGCTTTCAACCTCCTTGTCGTCTTCATCATTATCACACTTTTATTCACCTTTATTTTTAAAACGCTTCCCGACGGGAAAGTAGTTCTTAAAGATTGTCTCATCGGGGCATCCTTTACCGCCTTTCTTTTTATGATAGGCAAATTTGCTATTGGTTTTTATCTGGGAAGTTCTGCAATTGCATCAGTATATGGAGCTGCCGGAGCAATCATATTAATTCTTGTCTGGGTTTACTATTCTGCTATTATACTCTATTTCGGTGCGGAATTCACTAAGGTGTATGCGCATACTCATGGACAAAAAATAATTCCAAACTCATATTCCATTCAAATCATAAAACAGAATAAATGAAAATTGTAATCACCAGATTAAAAAAAACACCAGTTACTATAATCATATCCATCATCATTATAGTAATGGTAGTCATTTTGTTGATTTCACCCTTCACAAAATATCTGATTGAAAAGAATGATGTGAAATACACAGGGAGACAAATTAAAATGGGTCGGGTTTACGTAAATCCTTTTACCGGGTATATTCATATCAGAAATCTGATAATTTATGAATCAAAACGCCTTCCTGATTTAGTGGAAGGCGACAGTATTTTCTTTTCAGCCAAAGGATTAAGTGCAAATATTGCCATGCTTAAATTGTTATTTAAAACTAT
>PMEC01000218.1 GCA_003155705.1 Bacteroidales bacterium | reverse complement strand
CGCAAAAGCAAATGTGCCAAATTAGGGATCGCGGTATATAGAAGATTTGTCATGGTAAATGTAATATTAACCAGCGGAGTATTAGCTATAACTCATTTATTGTGTTAGGATTTTGGCATGTTATGTACATAAATGGTTAGATAGTGTTATGTTTATGTACTGTTATGAAATGAAATATCTTTTAGGTAGATAACTTGATTCCTATTTGTCGAACTTCATTAACAAATTTAATTATGAAAAACAAATACTATTTAGTTTAACCATTTTTACTTCCTGATTTAAGGTCAGAAATATGCTTATAAGATTCTCCTGATACAACTTTTATAGTATTAAATATTGAAAATATAGCGTTCGCAAGAAATATTAAAATTAATGGAATCGGCTGATGTGCCTTCCAATAAATCCATGATCCAGCAAGAATGCCAACCCAAACTTTCAATTGAAAACTGATAACATCACGATAATGTTCAGACATCCCTTTTATTTTATCTTTTTTATAATTCCATATTATTACGGTCGGCAAAATAAGAGGTATAATACCACTAAAGTGTAAAAGTCCTAACCAATTGTTGGCATTAACCTGTTGAATTTCTTGTTCTTCATCTGATTCATTCACAACAAACAGATTATAATCAACTTCAAGAGCTTTAGCAATCATTTGAAGAGTATAAGCCCGAGGATCTACTTCCCCATTCTCAATCCGTTGTATAGTTCTGGCACTAACTTCTGTTTTATCGGCTAACTCTTCCTGAGTCATTCCTTTTTTAATCCTTAATTCTTTTATTAATTTTCCTGTTTCCATTTTATTTTTTTATTCAAATGTCAGTCTTATTAAGGTAACTTTCCAACTACAAAAACACGACATTTACACGACATTTGCAATTATTACACACCCAGGCAGCATTTTGCCTAAAGTCACGGCATTTGAGGGAGGTTAGGTTCTCCGGCAACATTAGTAGAAGGAATTATCTTTCAAAATTACTCCATTCAAGAAAATAAATTTTATGGATTTATTTCACATCCAGATCTTCAATCGGACTCCTGACAGATATAAGATTCCGCCGGCTTACATGTGTGTATATCTCTGTGGTCCTGGTACTCTTATGCCCCAATAACTCCTGTATGTACCTTATATCCAGACCTGTCTCGTGAAGATGGGTTGCGTAACTGTGCCTCAGACTGTGTACTCCAACATCCTTCTTAATACCGGCATTATGCAATGCTGTCTTAAATACCCTGTAAACACTCTCAGATGAATACTTCCCCCCGGTCTGCCCTTCAAACAGATATTTAACCGGGCTGTAACTTTCCATGTATTCATCAATCTTTTCCCACACCTTTGCAGATATCGGAACTATCCTGTCAACCCTTCCCTTACCTTCTTTAATATGCAAAATACCCCTATCGCGATCTAAATCTATAAGCCTGATATTAGTCACCTCCGACCTTCTTAATCCACATGAATAAATCATCCATAGCAAAAGCTTGTGCTTATTGTTCCTGGTTGCATTCAGAATTCTTTTCACTTCATCTTTCGAAAAAACCTTTGGTAAAGCCCTGCTTCGCCTTGGCCTTTCTAAAATCTCGAAACTGAACCTTTTCCTTCCCGATATTTTGTAAAAAGTCTTAATGGCAGAAATCATCTGGTTCTGATAAGATGCGGAATATCCGTGATTTACAATGAATTCGTGTATGAACTCAGACACTTCACTTCCAGTAATGTCAAGCGGATCTTTCTCGTGGAAATATCTGAGAAAATACTCCAGAAGAGCTAGGTACGACTGGTTAGTTCTTGAACTGTAACGGACTCCATCGAGATGCTTTTTCATGAGCTCAAGTGCATCATAAGCCTTTTNNGAATATGGAATAAGAAACTCATTACTATTCTTATCATATTTGGCTTTGCCAATTGACTTTATCTCCTCAAACCACTCAGGTAAGTATTGCCCTGTGATTCTGACAGCAAGCCGGCCGGTTTCTTCATTTATACTGAGTTCCACATCAACCCTACCCGACTCAACCCTGTCATTCCCGGATAGGTTATCTGAAGGATTCCCGATAACATCAAGTACTTTAATCTCTGGCTTTTCAGGCACAGGGATTTTCGATGTCTCCTTCCCTTTAATCCCTTCTGTTTTCACAGCGACTTCCTTTTTTTCAATCTCATGCCTATGCGTAAGGTCCGAGATATCAATTTCAGCAATATCTCTGAATGCCCTGATTATCTGTTTAATGGTATTTTCATTGTCATCAGCATACCAAAACTTATTAGTAGAACTATACCTGCTGCCATTTATCGTTCTGATAATGGCAACAAGACTATCATCCCAATCGAACAGGAAACCAATCCTCGATCGACCACGATGATGAAACCTTTTTAGCACGATGGGGTTTTTCATATAGCGAGTTTAAATGGATTTTAGTTATTTCGGATTACGGATTGCGGATTGCGGATTTCGAAATACGGATTAAAAGGAAGAGTTAAGTCTCTCTTATATACATCTGCAATCAACAATCCGCAATCCGTAATCTCAAAGCACTGCCCCGTCAGTCACAATAGCATTATTCTGTTAAAACATTGAATTACAGACCACTCTAATGCTCTTCACTGACCTTCACCATACAGAAATCATATTAAAATTAAACAAAAATATTGATGTGGTTATAATTTTAGAGGAATTTGTTGAATAAAAAAAAGATTGAATAACCAATCCCGTAATCAACAGAAAGGGCTGCCATCAGAACATCTAAACCGATGTTAAAGTTTTGCCACGGACCTCCCGATCTCCGACAGCTGGCTAACGGTATATGTTTTATAGAAAGGATTCTCTGAATTTTCTAGCTTTGCTTCGTCTCAATACCGAATCTGAAGCCGACATTAACCCGTTCAATCAGTTCGGGTAAAATGTCCTGGTATTCGCCTACAATCCCGAAATCTGCATTATTGAAAATATTTGCTTTAGGATTGTGGTCTATCGCAATGATCTTTTCTGATTCTTTCATTCCGGCAAGATGCTGAATTGCGCCAGAGATACCAATGGCAATATATACTTTAGGACGAATGGTTTTNNGGACGGCTGCAGGCCCATTCAGCATTAATCCCCTGACTTTTTAAAGCTTCAGCAAGCGCTTTTATAAGACCTAAATTATCGGATGTGGTGCCTCTTCCACCTGAAATTACTACGTCAGCATCGAAAAGATTTTGTAGTCCTCCTTCACCCCTGACGGTTTTCAGAATTTCAACAACAAAATCTTTATCATTTAACACAGGATTGAAGCTTGAAACAATACCCTGTCTACCCTCAACACGTACCGGAACTTCAAATGTACCGGCTCTGGCTGTTGAGATCTGCGGACAAACAAAACCAAGAATAGTTGCTAGTTTACTTTCCCCATAGGTAGGCCTCCTTGATTCAAGGATGGGCTTATAGATAACATTTTCTTTTTTATCGACGTACTCCCCAATTTCAAGCCCTGTACAGTCTGCCGTAACGCCGCTATCTGTTTTCATCCCTATCCTGGGAGCCAGTTCCCGTCCGGAAGTTGTTGCAGCAAAAAGAGCAATTTCAGGTTTTCTTTCCTTTATAACCTGGGCAAAAATAGATGAAAAAGGAAGAACAAGATATTCCTCAAGTTTATCATCATCAACAAGAATAACTTCATCTGACCCATGTTCAATAAGAGTCTGAGCAAAAGGTTGAACGTTTTTTCCTATAACTAATGTCATTACTTTGGTTCCGTTGCCTAATTGTGNNTTAGTTATTTCAGCCCAGGTAATAATTCCCCTTGCTTTTTCCCTGAAGTCTTTTTCGGGAAAATCAGGACGTTCGATCTCTTTTTTAGCAGCTTTCTCTTTCTTCTCCAAAACATTTCCACCAGTCTTAAAATTAGATATTAAGCTATCGACTAATGAAGCTTCATTATGACCTTCCGACATTTTTACCGGAGGGCGTTCACTAACTATATTAACTACTTTTACTACAATAGTCGGCGACCCGTTAATACCAATTTTTTCTGTTCCCAGACCAATATCGTCAATTCCAAAAGTTGTAATATTAATGTTACGGGCTTTGATGGCTCCGCTTAACGAAGGTTTACGGGGCGGAATTCCGGTGGGAGTCAACGATATAACACATGGAATTGGTAATTTCAACATCTGATATCCGCCTTCAATAATTCTTCTTACAATTACGTTTCCTGTACCGTCAGCTTTTATGCTTTCCACAAAAGTAGCCTGTGGAATTCCTATTCTTTCAGCCACCTGTGATGGAACGTGCGCAGTATCGCCATCGCTGGTTTGCCGGCCGGCCAGAATGATAAATGGGTCTTTAGAATCTTTAGTAAAACCTAAATGTTTTAACATTGTAGAAATTGCCAGCCCGGTAGCATAAGTATCGCTCCCTCCAAGTTTACGATCGGATAAAAGGTAAGCTTCGTCATAACCCATTGAAATAGCAGTCCGAAGAGCGGTCTCGAACGATTTCGGACCCATTGAGCAAACAATTAATCTGGCATCGGGATGCTGTTTCCTGAGTTGTAAACCGGCTTCCAGGCCAAACTGACAATCGATATTAATTATTGATTTTGCTTTTGTCCGGTCCATTAAACCATCTTCCCCCATTCTCATTTCGCCGGGAAGAGGAACTTGTTTTATTAAACTTATTATCGTTAAAGCCATTATTATCTTTTCTTTATTATTACATATTTTGAAAATCGGGACCGTTACCGCCGTTTGGAACTACCCAGGTAATTCCTTTTCCCGG
>PMEC01000204.1 GCA_003155705.1 Bacteroidales bacterium | reverse complement strand
GAATCCAGACCAAGTAACAGTGGTGATGCAAAACCATCTATTTCTACCAGCCGTGAAAGCCAGACGGGAGGTTTATCATATTTAAATTCGCAGTATTTTACCACAAGCAAACTTCATTCAATTACCGCTGAATTAAACAGCAGCTTTGGTCAGCTGTCGAATAAGCTTCTTGTTGCCTATACGTTGTACAAACAACCCCGCGCTACAACCAGTTCAAATTTCCCGTTCATAGACATTATGAATGGAATATATGCAGGTACACCAAAATATATTAACGGCGATGTCCAGATGTCAGCAGGGTATGAACTGTTCTCATATAAAAACAATGTTGATAATAACACACTTATTCTTACAGATAACTTATCATATCAACTAGATAATCATAATTTTACGTTTGGTTTATCATATGAAAACGAGTATTTTGCAAACAGTTATCTTCGCCAGGGGACAGGTTATTACAGATTTAAGACCCTCCAGGCATTTCAAAACTTCTCAAATGGATTAAATTCCGCAGTTTATAATGATAATGTTGATCCAATAGCATTTGCATATACTTATCCTATAAATGGATTTACCAATCCTGTTGCGGAACTATCCTTTGGTCAATTTTCTTCCTATATTCAGGATGAGTACAGTGCTTTAGATAATCTGAAAATTACCGGAGGTTTACGTATCGATGTTCCGATGTATCTTTCAGGGGCAATAGATAATCCGGTTTTGAAAAACTATTCATTTAACGGGCAGGTGGTTGATCTTTCTACCTGGCCCACAACAAAAATCCTCTGGTCACCACGTCTGGGTTTTACATGGGATGTATTTAAAGATAAGATACTAAAGGTCCGCGGAGGAACAGGTATATTTACCGGTCGTATTCCGTTTGTTTGGTTCACCAATCAGCCGACAAACAGCGGCATGATCCAGTATCAGCTGGTACTTAGTGCAAGTAACGGGGCTGCCGACCAGGCTAAGCTGGCTCGTCTGCCCGGCCCGCTTCCAGCAAACTCGGCCGACCTGCTTCAGAATGCATCAATAGCAGATATCTTCCCACAGGCAAATGCGGTAGGCGGAAGAATTGCTGCTATCTCCAAAGATTTCAAACTTCCCCAGGTATGGCGTACAAGCATCGGATTCGATGTCAAACTTCCTTTAAATATGCTTTTAACACTTGAAGGTATTTATACGAAGGACATAAACGCTATTGACTTTTATAATATCAATCTGAAACCAGCTGAATCATATATTCTTGAAGGAAACAACCTTCGTCCTTACTGGTCAAACAGCGCAACTTCCCAAAAATACTATACAGCTCCTTATACCGATGTAGTTATCATGCAAAATACCAGTAAAGGACAGGGCTATTCAGTATCTGCAAAACTTGACCTGCCAAAAATCGCCGGTTTCACAGGTATGGTTGCATATACCAAAACATGGGGAGAAGAAGTCACTGGTAAAACAGGTTCAGACCCGTTCTCAGCATGGCAGTATCGCATAATAAAGGAAGGATCTAATGACCCGGAATTAGGACTTACAGCGGGCAATACACCCCATAGGGTAATTGCTCAGGCCAACTATTCCATAGATTATTACAAATATTTTGCTTCTACTATTTCCTTCTTCTTTAGTGGGTATAAAGGCGATGCATACTCTTATCTCTACAGTGGTGATGCCAATAACGATGGTACCTCCACCCAGGAATTAATGTGGATCCCATCAAATGCCAATGATTTTATATGGGCCACACCTGCTGATGCTACTGCATATTTTGCTTTTGCAGCACAGGATCCGTATTTGTCAAAACATGCCGGGCAATTCGCTTACAGAAATGCAGCTTATAACCCATGGAACAAGAGAATTGACATGAGGTTTATGCAGGATTTCAAAATAAAAGCTGGGAATACCACAAATACACTTCAGTTTAGTGTTGATGTTATAAACCTGCTTAATTTATTTGATTGCAGCTGGGGCCTTAACCAGAGCTATGTTACCAATTCACCTCTCGTCTATAGTGCGCGTGATGTTGCAACAGGAAAGATTAAGGTAAGTATGAGAAAAATTGGAGGTCAGTATGTTGCCCACTCATTCCAGAATCCAAGTACAGTCGCTGGAACCTGGGGAGTTCAACTTGGTATAAGATATCTTTTTAACTAATAAACTAAACTATCAACAGGAGAGGCTGTTTTTGTGCAGCCTCTTTTTTTGTCCTTATAAATTTCCCCCTGTTATGAAAATATCAGATTTTGCAATATGCAGATATTAAATTTGTTACAGGTGACTGGATCTGAATTATTAGGTAATATGCTGATTATCAGGCGTGAAAATATAGTTAATAACTATATTGGCAAATGTTAATAACCTTAAAAATTTTGTCTTGCTCCGAGGGTCAGGCTTAATTAATTTAGCAAATACCCGCTAGGAAAATCAGTGGCCGTTTAATCTCAAGAAAATCAGAGGATAACAAAAATATATATTTATATATGGGAGAATTATTTGTCCGGGAATCAGAATTGAAGACAGAAGATACAACGATCGGACTGTCAAAAACTCAATCTGAAAAAAAGGGAGAGGTGAAAGGAGCCGGGAAAAAAGAAAAAAACAATAGTGGGAAAGCTGTTTATTCTCATGATGAGGCTGTTGATGCAAGCTGCCTCTATTTTAACGGCGACGAACTGGCCGCTCGCGTATGGGCAAATAAATATGCTCTGAAAGATTCATTCGGGAATCTTTATGAGAAGACTCCCGATGATATGCATCGCAGAATTGCAAAGGAATTACACAGAATAGAACTAAAATATAAAAACCCACTACCGGAAGAACTTCTTTATAACATACTTAAAGACTTTAAATATATTATTCCTCAGGGCGGTCCTATGACAGGTATCGGTAATGATTATCAGATCGCTTCTCTTTCGAACTGTTTTGTAATTGGAAATGACGGAACCTCTGATTCGTACGGTGGGATCATGAAAATCGACCAGGAGCAGGTTCAGTTAATGAAGCGCCGGGGAGGGGTCGGCCACGATCTCTCACATATACGGCCCAAAGGTACTCCGGTTTTGAATAGTGCACTTACATCAACCGGTGTCGTACCTTTTATGGAACGATACTCAAACTCAACGAGGGAGGTAGCACAGGATGGCAGACGGGGTGCTTTAATGCTTTCGATATCGGTGAAACATCCTGATTCAGGAAAGTTCATTGACGCAAAACTTGAGAGTGGGAAAGTCACAGGTGCTAATGTTTCAGTTAAGCTGACAGACGAATTTATGCAGGCCGTGGAAGGGAAGAAGATATTCAGGCAGCAGTATCCTATCGGATCGGACAGCCCGAAATTTGTCAGAGATATCGACGCCGAACAGCTATGGAATAAAATTATACATAATGCCTGGAAATCAGCCGAACCCGGTGTTTTGTTCTGGGATACCATTATCAGGGAAAGCGTTCCTGATTGCTACGCTGATCTTGGTTACAAGACAGTCTCTACTAACCCTTGCGGTGAAATTCCCTTGTGTCCTTACGATAGCTGCCGGTTGCTTGCTATAAATCTTTTTAGTTATGTAAACCAACCATTCACCAATGAAGCCGGTTTCGACATGGAGCTCTTTAAAGAACATGTTGGTCTGGCACAAAGGATGATGGACGATATAATTGATCTGGAGCTGGAAAAGATAGATGCTATCCTGTCAAAGATAATTACTGATCCTGAATCGGAAGAACTGAAAATGGTTGAAAAGAACATGTGGCAGAATATAAGGCTGAAATCTGAAGAGGGAAGAAGAACAGGTATAGGCATAACTGCAGAAGGCGATATGTTGGCTGCTCTGGGGTTCCGTTATGGAAGTGATGAAGCAACGGATTTTTCTGTTAACATTCATAAAACGTTAGCACTTGAAGCATACAAAGCTTCAACTTATCTTGCTAGGGAAAGAGGTCCATTTAAGATCTACGATGCAGAACGAGAGGCAAATAACCCATTCATTTTAAGAATGAAAGAGGCAGACCCTGTTATGTATAATAATATGGTAAAGTTCGGACGAAGAAACATCGCACTTCTTACAATAGCGCCAACAGGAACAACGAGCCTTATGACCCAGACAACATCAGGAATTGAACCCATCTTCTCAACATTCTACAAGAGGAGAAGGAAAGTTAATCCAAACGATCTGGATGTTACGGTGACATTTAAGGATGAAGTCGGTGATTCATGGGAAGAATATAATGTATTCCATCATAAATTCGTGGACTGGCTGAAACTGAATAATTATGACCCTGATGAGGTAACCAGGATGAACGATAAGGAGATCGAAGATATTATTGCAAAATCGCCCTATGATAAAGCAACAGCAAACGATGTCGACTGGGTCGCAAAAGTAAGGATGCAGGGTGCAATTCAGAAGTGGGTGGATCATTCGATAAGTGTTACCATTAACCTTCCGGCTGATGCTAAAGAGGAACTTGTGAGTGAGCTTTATCTTACAGCATGGAAAGTTGGTTGTAAAGGTGCGACAGTTTACCGCGACGGTTCCCGAAACGGCGTACTCATTGCATCCGGCAAATCAGAAATACGTGCCGAGAGACCAAAACGTCCAAAAGTGCTGGATTGTGACATAATTAAATTTAACAACAACGAAGAAAAATGGATAGCCTTTGTAGGTCTGAAAGATGGTAAACCTTATGAAATTTTTACAGGGCTGGCTGACGAAGAGATTTTCCCGATACCCAAGACTATTGTTAAAGGAAAAATTATCAAAAACAAGGATGATGAGGGTAACACTCGTTATGACTTCCAGTATACCGATAAATATGGTTATAAAAATACAATGGGAGGTCTGTCTCATATGTTTAAACCCGAATTCTGGAATTATGCCAAACTCATCTCCGGAGTTCTCAGACATGAGATGCCAATAGCAGATGTTGTAAACCTTATCCAATCACTAAAGCTTGATAGTGAGTCAATTAACAATTGGAAGAATGGCGTGGAGAGAGCACTTAAGAAGTATATTCCGAATGGCACAAAAGCAAAAGGGAAATGCGGTGAATGCGGATCGGATAATCTGGTCTATGAAGAGGGTTGTCTGATCTGTAAGGATTGCGGATCATCTAAATGCGGATAACACCAGTGGCCTGGTTCACAGGCAATTCAGATAATTCAAGGGGCTGTCTCAAAAGGTGAGAACAGCCTCTTTTTTATACCCCCTAAANNGGATGACAGGATTAAAAATGCCCTCTTGAGGCACACCCTTTTATTTAATGACACCCAGTTCTTTGCCAACCTTATCGAAAGCTTTTATTGCCTTATCCAGATGTTCAGTTTCATGAGCTGCGGAAAGCTGGACACGTATCCTTGCCTGGTCTTTTGGAACCACCGGGAAATAAAACCCAATCACGTATATACCCTCTTTAAGGAGTTTCGCAGCAAATTCCTGGGAAAGCCTGGCATCATATAACATTACTGCGCATATTGCAGATTTGGTGGGTTTTATATCAAATCCTATCCGGGTCATTTTCTCAATGAAATATTCTGCATTCCTGTGGAGTTTATCCTGAAGCTCGTTTGTTTCAGTCATCATATCTATCACTTGTATTCCGGCAGCGGCCACCATCGGTGGAATGGAATTGGAGAACAGGTAAGGTCTTGACCTTTGTCTCAGCATCTCAATTATCTCTATTTTGCCGGTTGTAAATCCGCCAATGGCTCCTCCGAATGCTTTACCCAGCGTACCTGTAATGATTTCAACTTTCCCCTTCAGGTTAAATAATTCCGTAACACCCCGGCCAGTTTTTCCTACAACTCCTGCAGAATGTGATTCATCGATCATAATCATGGCATTATATTTTTCTGCCAGTGACACGATTTTATCAAGAGGTGTTACATTACCGTCCATTGAAAAGACACCATCGGTAACAATCAATCGGAATCTTTGTCCCTGCGAAGCCTGCAATTGTATTTCAAGATCCCTCATATCGGCATTTTCATACCTGAATCTCTGAGCTTTACATAGCCTTACTCCATCAATAATTGAGGCATGATTTAAGGCATCAGAGATTATTGCATCCTCGCTTGAAAAAAGCGGTTCAAACACTCCTCCGTTTGCATCAAAGCAGGCAGCATAGAGAATTGTGTCTTCAGTGCCAAAAAAATCTGCAATTTTCTTCTCGAGTGCTTTATGAAGGTCAGTTGTTCCACAAATAAACCTCACTGATGACATACCATAACCGTGATCATCAAGCGATTTTTTGGCTGCTTTTATTAGTTCGGGGTTATTGGAAAGTCCCAGATAATTATTTGCGCAGAAATTTAATACTTTCTGTCCTGTATTGAGTTTTATTTCAGCACCCTGGGGTGAAATAATTATTCGCTCATTTTTATATAGCCCGGCTTCTTTTATTTCATTAAGCTGGGAAGTAAGATGATTTTGATAATTATTGTACATGCTATTTATTTTTAACCTTTTCAATCCCAGTTTAAAATGACTTTCCCGCAATTTCCCTGCTCCATGGCATCAAACCCCTTCTGAAAATCATCAATATTGAACCTGTGGGTTATTACCGGACTCAGATCAATACCCCCGATTATCATCATCTCCATTTTGTACCATGTTTCCCACATCTCCCTGCCATAAATTCCTTTAAGGGTTATAGCCTTGAAAATTATATCGCTCCATGGTACCTCAAAATTTGAAGGCAGAATACCCAGCAGGGAAATACTCGACCCGTTATACATGTTGCTTATCATTTCAATGAAAGCCTTAGGCGATCCCGACATTTCCATCCCGATATCAAATCCTCTTAAACCCAGTTTTTTGACTGCATCAGATATTTTTTCGCCTTTTGAAGGATTAATAGTCATTGTTGCTCCCATTTTTCTTGCTATTTCTAATCTGTAGTCACTGAGATCGCTGGCAACAATAAATCTGGCTCCGGCAAATTTTGCAATGCCGACTGCCATGCTTCCGATCAGTCCTGACCCTGTTATCAGAACATCTTCCCCGAGAAGCGGAAATGACAGGGCTGTATGTGTCGCATTTCCAAAAGGATCCATAATTGCAGCCCATTCATCAGAGATCCTGTGATCTAGAAGAACAACATTTTTTGCAGGAACTTTTACATATTCCGCAAAGGATCCATCTATATTGACCCCAATGCCTATAGTGTTTTCGCAGACATGTTCTTTTCCCCTGCGGCAATTGCGGCAATGTCCGCATGCCAGATGACCTTCACCTGTAACCCGATCACCAATTTTAAGATTTGTTACACCTGCTCCCATCTTTTCGATATAGCCCATGTACTCATGACCAATCACCATCGGCGTTTTAATTGTCTTCTGTGACCAGGTATCCCATTCATAAATATGAAGATCTGTCCCGCATATAGCGGATTTTTTTACTTTTATAATCACATCATTAAGACCTGGTTCCGGAATCGGAACCTCCTGCATCCATAATCCTTTTTCCGGTCTCGCTTTGACGAGAGCTTTCATCTTTTTCATAAAGACGGTATTTTGTGGTTTTTAGATCTGTTTACTAGTTTATTGATTTTCTTCGTTTACCCCGACCCCGGGGGNNGGTTTAGCGGGTAATTAATCCTGATACTAATTTATTTTTATGCTGCTAAATTAACACAAATCTATGTTACAAAACCTGATTTTTGAAATGTATTATATGTATTCGGGTTTGTCTATCTTTACACAAATTTATGTAACAAAGTGTTTTAGAAAATGGTTAGAGTACGTTTTGCGCCAAGTCCCACAGGGCCTCTTCATATTGGAGGTGTAAGAACGGCCCTTTATAATTATCTCTTTGCAAAAAAGCACAATGGAACGTTTATTCTGAGGATAGAAGATACCGATCAGGCCAGATTAGTCGAAGGCGCCGAAGAATATATTATGGAAGCGCTGACATGGTGCGGTATTGAGATAGATGAAGGTATCCGGGAGGGAGGAGAATATGGTCCTTACAGGCAAAGCGACAGGAAAAGCCTGTACAGGCAGTATGCTGATATGCTGGTTGATAAAGGAGATGCCTATTATGCATTCGATACGCCGGAGGCGCTTGAAATAATGCGACATGAATTTGAATCAAAAGGAGATACCTTTATATATAATGCATCTGTCAGGGATATTTTGAGCAATTCCCTTTCCTTAAGTGAACAGGAATGGAAGTTAAAACTTGAAAA